>JAUUZX010000354.1 GCA_030592025.1 bacterium
GAAGATGCCGGCGGCGCCCATGCCCGTGCCGATGCACATGGTCACCAGGGCGTGCTTGCCGCCGCGTCGTTTCAGTTCGTGGAGTGCTGTGGCCGTGAGCTTGGCTCCGGTGCAGCCCAGGGGATGACCCAGGGCGACGGCGCCGCCGTTGGGGTTCAGGCGTCCGTCGCCGACGTCGAGACCCAGGCCCAGGCACACGCTCAGGCTCTGGGCCGCGAAGGCCTCGTTGAGTTCGATGACGTCCATCTGGTCCAGCTTCAGACCTGTGCTCGCCATGATCTTGGGCACGGCCTCCACGGGCCCGATGCCCATGATCTCGGGCGGGACGCCGGCCACCTGGTAGTCGACGAAGCGGGCCAGGGGAGTGACACCCAGTTCCTTGACCACCTCGGCGCTGGCCAGCAGGACGGCGGCCGCGCCGTCGCTCATCTGGCTGCTGTTGCCGGCGGTGACCGTGCCCCCTGCCTTGAAGGCGGGGCGCAGCCTGGCCAGGGCCTCGATCGTGGTGTCGGCCCGCGGGCCCTCATCCACCGTGAACTCGACCTCGTTGGTCACGGGCCGTCCCTTGGCGTCGCTGCCGGGGCGTTGGGCCATGACCGGGACGATCTCGTCGCGGAAGCGCTCGCCGCGGATGGCGTCGAGGGCCTTCTGGTGACTGAGCAGGGCGAAGGCGTCCTGCTGCTCGCGAGTGTGGCCGTCCCGTTCGACGAGGCGCTCCGCCGTCAGCCCCATGCCCAGCAGGGACTCGGGGTTGTCGGCGGCCAGGTGGGGGTTGGGCAGGTAGCGCAGCCCGCCCATGGGGATCATGCTCATGGACTCGACGCCGCCGGCGATGAGGACCTCCGAGCGGCCGGTCATGATCTGCATGGCGCCCATGGCGATGGTTTCGAGACCGGAACTGCAGAAGCGGTTCACGGTCATGCCCGGCACGCTGACCGGCAGGCCGGCCAGGAGCGCGACATTGCGCCCCACGTTCATGCCCTGCTCGCCCTCGGGCATGGCGCAGCCCATGATGACGTCGCCCAGCCTGGCCGGGTCGAGTTCAGGTTGCTCCGCGACCAGGGCCTTGACCACGGCTGCCGCCAGGTCGTCGGGCCGGGTGTGGCGCAGCATCCCCCGGGGGGCCTTGCCCACGGCGGTGCGGCGGGCGGAAATGACGAAGACTTCCTTCATGCTCTTGCCTCCTAGTTCCGCAGGGGCTTGCCCGTTTTGAGGATGTGCTGCATGCGTTCGAGACTCTTGCGCTCGCCCATGCAGCGCATGAACCCTTCGCGCTCCAGGTCGACCAAGTGCTCGTGGCTGACGGTCGTGCCCGGGGGCACGGGCCCGCCGGCCAGGACGTTGGCCATCAGCATCCCGATCTTCATGTCGTGCTCACTGATGTACCCGCCCTCGCGCATGTTGTAGAGCACCGATTCCGCCAGGCCGATGCCTGCGGTGCCCATGACGGGGATGGCCGGGTCGGGGACGGGGGCGGCGAAGTCGCCGGTGGTCGCGAGCCCGAGGGCCACGTCGCGGGCGTCGGCCGCCAGGTGGTTCCGGTGCATGGACCAGGAGTCGCCGGGCCGCAGGAACCCGATCTCCCGGGCCTCCTCGGCGCTGGTGGCGACCTTGGCCATGCCGATGGCCTCGAAGGCCGCGCGGAAGGCCGGTTGCAGGTCGCGCTTGTCCGTGAGCAGGGCGAGGTGGCGCTGGTAGAGCCGGACGCAACCGCCGCCGGCGGGGATCACCCCCGCACCGAACTCCACCTGGCCGATGTAGGTTTCGGCCGCGGCCCTGACCGCGTTGCCGGCCATGGTGATCTCGCAGCCGCCGCCCAGGGCCAGGCCGTGGGGGGCGCTGACCACCGGGACGGTGCACATCTCCAGGCGGTCGCAGGCGCGCTGGAAGGACTTGACGATGAGGTTGATGTCGTCCCAGTTGCCCTCGGCCGCCTCCATGATCAGCATCATGAGGTTGGCACCGGCGGAGAAGTTGTCGGAGCCGTTGGTGACGACCAGCGCGCGCCAGTTCTTCTCGGCCTCGGTGCAGGCGGTCATGATCATGTTGATGGTGTCCTGGCCGATGGCGTTCATCTTGGAGTGGAACTCCAGGCCGAGGACGCCTTCACCCAGGTCCATGAGGCTCGCACCGGGATTGCGCAGGACCTCCTTGCCGGTCTTGCGCAGCACGTCGAAGTCCCAGGCGTCGGGGTCCGACGGCACCGGGGCGAACACGCCGGCCTCGGCGGTCGGGCTCTCGGACACGCCGTCGGTCTCGCGGTAGATGGCTTCGGCGCCCGCGTCGTAGAGGGCGTCGATCCAGCCCGGCAGGGGCCGGCCGTCTTCGCGCAGGCGTTCGACCACCTTGCGGAAGCCCAGGGTGTCCCACACCTCGAAGGGCCCCAGTTCCCAGTTGAAGCCCCAGCAGACGGCCTGGTCGATCTCGGCGGCCTGGTCGCAGATCTCACCGACGCGCATGGCGCTGTAGCTGAAGCTCGCCGCCAGCATCTTCCAGATGGCCTGGCTGGCCTTGCCCTTGCCGAAGGCCAGGGTGTTGAGACGTTCGTCCAGGTCGTCGATGTTCTTGGCCTGGTCGATCTCCGGGAAGCGGGCCTTGGCCTTGTCCCGGTACTCGAGGGTGGCCAGGTCGAGGGTGAAGAACTTCTTCTCGGGCTTCTTCTCCATCTTGTAGAAACCGGAGCCGGACTTGCGGCCCAGCAACCCCTTCTCGACCATCCCGCGCAGGAAGTCCGGGGCGATGAAGACGTCCCGGGCCTCGTCGTCGGGCACGAGGGGGTAGAGGTTGTCCGCCACGTGGAGGAAGGTGTCCAGGCCCACCAGGTCGGCGAGCTTGAAGGTGGCGGTCTTGGGGCGTCCGATGGCCGGGCCGGTGATGGCGTCGACTTCCTCGATGCTCAGGCCCATCTCGCCCATGACCTGGACCGTGGCCATCATGGCGTGCACGCCCACGCGGTTGGCGATGAAGTTGGGCGTGTCCTTGGCCAGGACCACGCCCTTGCCCAGACGACCGCGGGCGAAGGCGGCCACGAAGGCGAGGATGTCCGGGTCGGTGTCGGCCGTGGGGATGAGCTCGAAGAGCTTCATGTACCGCGGCGGGTTAAAGAAGTGCGTCCCGAGGAAGCGCGGCTTCAGGTCGTCCGGCAGGACCCTGGCCATCTCGGCGAGGCCGAGGCCGGAGGTGTTGCTGGTGAAGATGGCGCCCGGCGCGACATGGGGGGCCGCGTTGCCCAGGACGATCTTCTTGATGGCCATGTCCTCCTTCACCACCTCGATGATCCAGTCCGCGTCCTTGATGCGCGGCAGATCGTCCTCGAAGTTGCCCGTCTCGATGAGGGCGAGGCGATCGGTGTGGAAGAGGGGGGAGGGGCGGGTCTTCTTCATGGCGGCCACGGCCCGGGCGGCC
>JAUUZX010000427.1 GCA_030592025.1 bacterium
CTGCGCGTGGGGCTCCTGCCCGAGGGTTCGGATCACGGCGTGGTGTACATGACCTACTGCTACCAGGCCATGGTGTACGCGGCCCTCAACGGGGCGCGGGTGGTCAACTGCAGTTGGGGATCGAACTCGTCCCTGGAGGGCGCCGTCCAGATCTGCCAGAACAACAACGTGCTCGTCGTCAACTCAGCCGGCAACGACAACTCCGCCGTGTCCGACTTCCTGGGCACCCGCGCCGGTGTCCTCAGCGTGGCGGCGACCGACGAGTCCGACGCCAAGGCGAGCTTCTCCAGCTTCGGCGACTGGGTGGAGATTTCAGCCCCCGGTACGGCCATCTACACCACGGCCTACAACAAGGACACGGGGGCGTCGACCTACAGCTACGTCCAGGGCACGAGCTTCTCCGGGCCCATCGCCGCGGGCGGAGCGGCCATGGTGTGGTCCCAGAATCCCGGGCTGACCTATAGCCAGGTCACGACCATCCTCCAGGACTCCGCCGATGACCTCGACGCCAGGAACCCGTCCTACATCGGCCTCCTGGGCGCGGGCCGCCTCAACGTGCTCAAGGCCCTGGACGACAACATCCACCGCGTCCCCCAGGAGTTCTCCTCGTTGTACGACGCCATGAATTCGTCGGTCGAAGGCGACACGGTGGCCGTCCTCGGTGGCGAGATGTTGAGCGACATCGCCGACATCCCCGATGGCGTCAAGGTCTTCGGCGGCTACAGCGCGGACTACCTGAGCCGCGACCCCGGCGGCAACCCCTCGGTGATTGTTGGCGCTTCCTTCAGTTCCGCCGTGTCGTTCCTGGGCAACGCCGGCCCCACAACCGAACTCGACGGGTTCACGATCCAGGATGGCGGCGGCATCGTGCAGTTCGGCGTGCCCTTTACCGCCCGCTGCGGCGGCGGCATCACGATCGTCAACGCGTCCCCGACCCTGCGCAACCTCACCGTAACAGGCAACGCGGTCGGCACGTCGTCCCAGTTGGGCGCGGGCGGCGGCATCATGCTCAGCAACTCGTCCGCCCTGCTGGAGGACGTGACGGTGACGGGCAACTCGGCCATCTACGGCGGTGCCCTTTACGCCTACGCCAGCAACCCGACCTTCGTGCGGTGCTCCTTCTCGAGCAGCACGCTGCTGTGGGACAACCCCGTCTACGCCCCGCGGGGCGGCGGCGTGCAAGCCGTGGACTCGGACCTGACCATGGGGGACTGAATCATCGACGGCAACATCCAGGCGGAGAAAGGCGGCGGCATGTACCTGAACGCCGACTCCGGCGCGCCGGTCCTGAACATGACGGGCGGCGTGATCTCGGGCAACACGGCCCGTGACCGCGGCGCCGGCTTCTTCCAGCACATGGGCACCGCGACCATGACCGGCGTCGAGGTGCGGGACAACCTGCGCAGCGGCGCGGCCACCTTCTCCGGCGGCGGCGGCCTGGCCTTCGACGCGGCCACCGTTGATCTGGACAGCCTGGCCATCACGGGCAACACGGCCCACATCGGCGCGGGCATGCTCTTCGAGAATTGCCCCGACACCCAACTCGCCCACTCGCTCGTGACCGGCAACACGGCCGACTACTACGGCGGCGCCGTCGCCTTCCAGGACGGCACGAACGGCGGCCTGACCGGCAACACCCTCACGGCCAACGCCGCCCCGGCGGCGGGTTCCGGCGGCGTCTACATCGCCAACACGGACGTGACCGTGGCGTCGACGATCATCGCCTTCAACACCGGCGGCCCCAGCCTGGGCAACGGCATCGGCCTGGCCTCGGGCACGGCGACCGTCACCTGCAGCGATGTCTTCGGCAACGACACCGCCGATTGGTCCGGCATGGACGACCCCACCGGCACCAACGGCAACATCGCGGCCGACCCCCTGTTCTGCGCCGGCGACGACGGGGCCTTCAACATCGGCAACTCGTCCCCCTGCGACCCGGCCCAGAGCGGTTGCGGCCTCATCGGCGCCTTCGCCGCCACTTGCGGCCTGTCGGGGGTGCCCGGCGACGACGGCAGCGTGCCCGCGGTGTTCCGGGTGGACCAGAACTACCCCAACCCCTTCAACCCCCGGACGACGATCAGCTTCGTCCTGCCGACAGCGGGGCGTGTGGCGATCACCGTCTTCGACGTGAGGGGCCGGCGCGTGGCGACCCTGCTGGACGAGGTCCTGCCGGCGGACCGTCACGAGGTCACCTGGGATGGTCGCGACGGTCGGGACCGCGCGGTGTCGGCGGGCGTGTACTTCTACCGGGTCGAGAGCGGCAACGACCGTTCGGTGGGGCGCATGGCCCTCATCAAATAGCGGAGAGCGCTTCCTCCTGGCGGCGCACGGGCGTCGGGGCTAGAATTTGTCCCAACCCGAACGTCGCCAGGAGGAAGCCATGCCCAGCCAACCGTCCCGTTCCCTGGAGACCTTTCCCAACCCCAGTCCGGAACGCGACTACGAGATCGAGTTCGACTGCCCCGAGTTCACCTGCCTCTGCCCCCTCACCGGCCAGCCGGACTTCGCCAAGTTCCGCATCACGTACATCCCGGACGAGAAGTGCGTCGAACTGAAGTCCCTCAAAGTGTACCTGTGGTCCTACCGGAACGAGGGCGCCTTCCACGAGAAGATCACCAACGACATCCTGAGCGACCTGGTCGACGCCACCCAGCCGCGCTTCATGGAGATCCGCGGCGAGTGGTTCGTCCGGGGCGGCATCACGACCTGGGTGACGGTGAGCCACACCAACGAGAAGTGGGAAGACAGCTAGGTGATCAGGACGTGACGATGGGCGCCCGGGCTCCGCAGCCCGGGCAGGTCCCGTCACAGAGGTCCACCCGCGCGCGCCCGTCCCGCGCGACGAGGGTGTGGCCGCAGCTTGCGCAGAGCGTGTCGCGCCCCTCCGCCCCCCCCACGTTCCCCAGGTACCCCCCGTCCAGACGCGCGGCCGCCTGCTCCCGGGCCCTGAC
>JAUUZX010000221.1 GCA_030592025.1 bacterium
GCCCAGGTCGTGGCAGAGTACGGCCAGGCCCACCACCAGATCCTCCCAGGGGTTGTCGAGGCGCTCGCGGGCGAAGGCGTCGAGGCAGTGGCACGTGTGGACCCAGACGTCGCCCTCCGGGTGGTGGACCGGATCCTGGGGCACGCCCCGCAGGGCCGCCAACTCGGGGAAGAAGTCCACCCAGCCCGTGGCCACGAGGAAGTCCAGACCCCGCGAGGGCCGGGCGCCGAGCAGGATGAGCTTGCGCCACTCGTCGAGCACCCGTTCGCGAGCCAGACCCTCGAGGCCGACGGACCGGCTGAGGGTCACGGTTTCCGGCGCTGCGACCAGGTCGAAACGCGCGGCCAACTGCATGCCCCGCAGCACCCGCAGGGGGTCCTCGACGAAGGCCGGCGAGGTGTGCCGCAGGATGCCCAGGTCCAGGTCCCCCATGCCGTCGAACGGGTCCTCCACTTCGCCGGTCAGGGGATCGAGGTAGATGGCGTTCATGGTGAAGTCGCGACGGGCAGCCGCCTCGGCCAGGGAGAGGTGGGGGGCCGTCTCCACGTCGAAGCCCCGGTGGCCGCTGCCGAGTTTCGTCTCGCGACGAGGGAGCCCCACGTCCAGCGGTAGGCCCCGGAGCTTGAGGATGCCGAAGCTCTGGCCCACCAGATCCAGGGGAAACTCGGCGGCCAGCGCCGCGCGCACGACATCGGGCGCCAGACCGAAGACCTCCACGTCGAGATCGTGGGCGTGCAGGCCCCGCACCGCATCCCGCACCCCGCCACCCACGAGCCAGGCCCGACCACCGGCATCCCGCAGCAGGGAACACACCCGCAGCAGGACGTCGCGCAGATCATGGTCGAGCAGGTGCAGATCGGGGCGAACGGGCATGGGAGGAGGCCTTCCTTTACGGTGCGGGCGCGCAGTCCTATCTTCGCTGCAACCCGGGAAGCATAGCTGCGACCTGGGGAGCATAGATGTCGCGCAGCGAAATGGAAACCGCCACTTGGCCCCACCCGACCACCGCACCGCCCAGGACAACATGGGGCGCGCCCTCGCCTGGATGATCCTCTCGGGCCTGAGCTTCGCCCTCATGGGCGCGGCGGTGAAGCTGTCGGGGGACCTGCCCGTGGGCGTGAAGGTGTTCTTCCGCAACCTGGTGACCCTCGGCATCACGTCCGTCGTGGCGGTGCGGATGGGGGCGAACCCCTTCGCGGCCACGCCCCACCTGCGGCTCCTGCTGCAACGGTCGCTGTTCGGTCTGGCCGGCGTGTACTTCTACTTCGTGGCCCTCGGCAACCTGAACCTGGCCGACGCTTCGCTGCTGAACAAGACATCCCCCTTCTTCGCCACCCTGTTCGCGGTGATCCTGCTGGGCGAGCGTCTGCCCAGGGCCATGATCGGCGTCCTCGTCCTGGCGTTCGCGGGGGCCCTGCTCGTCATCAAGCCGGCCTTCGCGTACTCACCCCTGCCGGCGCTGGCGGGGATCGCTTCGGGGCTCTTCGCCGGCGCGGCGTACGCCACGGTGCGATCCCTCAGGGGAAGGGCCGACCCCAACCGCATCATTTTCACCTTCTCGCTGGTCTCGACCCTGGCCACCCTGCCCGTCGTCATGATCACCCGTCCCGAACCGACGTCCCTGCAGTGGGCCGCCCTCGTGGGCACGGGCGTGTTCGCGGCCGGCGGCCAGTACGGTCTGACCTACGCCTACCACCACGCCCGGGTGGGCCGGACCTCGGTCTACACCTACCTGCACGTGCTCTTCGCCCTGGTGCTCGGCTTCCTCATCTGGGACGAGCGCCCCGACGTCCTGGCCGTGATCGGCGGCGTGCTCATTGTCGGCGCGGCCGTCCTGGCCAAGCGCGCGAGCAGCGCCGAGGAGGCGCCCTGACATGGAGATCACCCTCGCCGTCGTGCTCCTCACCCTGGGTCTCGGGCTCGTCGCCGGCCTGGTCTCGGGCTACGTGGGCGTGGGTGGCGGCATCGTCATGGTGCCCGTGCTGCTCGAACTGTTCCGCCACTGGGGCCTGCCGCCGAACGTGGCCGTCCAGGCGGCCATGGCGACGTCCCTGGCGGCGGCGGTCTTCAGCGTGACGTCGAGCACGATCCGCCACGCCCGCCACGACCGGGTGCTGTGGCACATGGTGCCCTACCTCGCCCCGGGCAGCATGGTCGGTGGCTGGGCGGGCGCCTGGCTGGCCGTGCGCATGCCCGGCACCACCCTGCAACTCAGCCTGGCCGGAATTCTGGCCCTGGCCGCCCTGCGCATGCTGATGGAGAAGGAGCGTCCGGAACAGGCTCCCAAGCGCGTGCGCTGGTGGCAGGGATTGGGTGTGGGTGTGCTGGTGGGCATGGCGGCGGGTCTCAGCGGTCTGGCCGGCGGGTTCGTGCTCGTGCCGGCCCTGGCCCTGCTGCTGGCCGTGCCCGCACCCTGGCTGGCGGGGACGTCATCGGCGGTCATCATCTTCAGCGCCCTGGCCGCGGCCCTGGGCTACCTCACCTCGCCGCCGGCGACGCCCCTCGGCTGGGGCTTCGTGGGCCACGTGGGCCTGCCCCTGTCGGGATTGCTGGCGTTGGGCGCGATCCCCGGGGCCCAGGTGGGCGGCATCCTCAACCGTCGCACGAACCCCGCGCTCTTCCGGCGCATCTTCGCCGTGCTGCTGATCTTCGTGGTGGCGCGACTGGTGGCGACGGCGGTCTGAAACTTCCCGGTATCCCCAATAGACAACCGGGCCGGCGAACCGGCCCGGTTGGTCGAAAGCGTCGTCTTCAGGATCTAGGACCCCAGCAGTTCCACCGACTTCTTCGTGTTCAGCAGCAGGATGTCCGGGTGCTCCTCGTTGGGGTCAGCCCCCTTCTCGATGAGCGCGCGCACCTGGACCGCCGTCAGCGACGGGTCCAGGGTGAAGAGCTTGGCCGCCGCGTTGCACACGTTGGGCGAGGCCATGGAGGTGCCGGACATCTTCATGGTCTTGCCGCCGGGCACGAAGCTCGGCACCTGGAAGCCGTTGGCGTAGACCTTCACCAGACGGCCGCCGCTGGTGAAGCTCGTGGGGTCGCCCGCCTGGTCGACCGCGCCGATGACCATGAGGTTCGGCAGGTCGAAGCTGGACGGGATGACCACATCGAACTCCACGTCGTTGTCGTCGTTGCCGGCAGCGGTCACGAACAGGATGTTCGGCGCCTGCTCCATGGCGCGGCGCAGACCGTCGGCCAGGATGTCCACCATCTCCCGGGCCAGCCTGGCGCGATCCTCCGCATCCTCACCCACGCCGTTGGCTTCGAGACCGCCCTCGATCTCCTTGAAGGTCCAGCCCCAGCTCATGTTGGTGCAGCGGACACCCGCATCCTGGAAATATTTCGTGGTGGCGACGTAGCCGTCGGCCATGCGCCGGGCCGTTTCGTGGGTCATGGCCTGGGGCGTCGTGTGGTAATCGAAGGTGATGCGCGCGTTGAGCAGCTTGGCGTAGGGGTTGCCCCGGGACGCGATGCCCGCCACGTGGGTGCCGTGCATGTAGAGGCCGCCGAAGCCCAGGGTGGCCAGCAGGTCGCCCACCTCGGCGGGCGGGATCTGACCCAGCTTCTTCTTCACCGCCAGGGCATCCTCGCTGTCGATGGCCGAGGTCAGGTCCTGGAAGCCCTGGGTGTAGAGAAAAACCTTGTCGAGGTTGTCGGCCTGGTCGCCCAGGGGGTGGAGCATGTGGGTGTTGGCCACGCCGTCCAGGTCGAAGGCGATGCCGTGGACGTCGTCGACGAAGCCGTTGTTGTCCGTGTCGGCGCCGTCGAGTTTCTCGTCGGTGTTCACCCACATGGCCTCGCCGTACACGTCGGTATCCACGCCCGAATCCCAGATGGCGACGACGACCGGCACGTGGCCCTCGTCACCGTTGAACTCGACCTCGCGGGCGGCCCAGATGTCGATCTTCTCGACCTTGTTGGCCGCGATGAGTTCGCTGTACACCTTGGCCGACGTCGGGTTCAGGGGCAGCATGGTGTCCAGCAGATGACGGATACCGATGACGCTGCTCGCCAGATCGGCGCTCAGGCCGCCCAGCTTCGCGGCGGTGGGTTCCATGCGAGCCTGGACCATGCCCATCACGAAATTCTCGGTCATGAATTCGGCGCGCCCCTTGCTGCTCTTGATGTTGTCCTGGACCGCCTCCCAGGGCAGGGCCGAGGCGCGGGTGCGCAGTTCCGTTTCGTAGGCGGCCAGGAGGGTGGCATGGTCGGCGTCCCGCCCCACCGTCTTGCGGGCCGCGATCAGCGATCGGGTCGACAGACCCTGGGTGAGGCGCGCGGCCTCCTTGTCCTCCAGGGCGAGGGACTTGTCCATCCAGGCCAGCGCGTCGTCGTCGCGGCCCTCGACCAGGGCCACCGTCGCCAGGGAGCCGTACTTGCTCTGGAGGGTGGCGGCGTCCTGGATGTCGTAGGTGGCGAGATCGCTCTCCACGTCGGCACGGTAGGCCTGGCGCAGGGCGGTCAGGGCCACCGGGTCCTCCAGAAGGTCGGCGATCGTGCCCGCGAGGGGGTAGCTGTGGGCGGGC
>JAUUZX010000239.1 GCA_030592025.1 bacterium
GATGCGGACACGTTCGTTGTCGTCGTCGCTCCAGCGGATGACGATGGTGTCGCCGTCGCCCACATCGATCAGGACCGGGTCGACGGGGATCCGTTCGAGGCTGGTGCGGGACGGGGTTCCGTCTTCAGCGCCAACGTGTGTCGCGACCAGCAACAGGACGAAGAGAACGAGGTGACGGATTCGACTCGGGAGCATGAGATCCTCCATGGCGCTGTGGGTGGCCGTTTAAACCGGGGTGTCTGATGACAGCATATCCGTCTTCCGGCTTAGATCCATTCATATATACTTTTTGGGGCGGCATCCCTTTGCCTAGATTGGGTCAACGGCAGCCACGATGATCAGCACGGCGGGCCTCGCCCCATGATTCGACGAAATGCCGATGCGTTACGCCGTAGCTGTGGTAGTCTTGCCGGTCCTAAGCGCGGACATTCAAACCACTAATCCCGGTTCGGGACACGCGTCGAGCCGACCCGCTCGATATCGTGACGAGGAGAACCACCATCGACCTGACCCTCAACGGCACCCCCGTCACCTACGACGGCGCCCCCGACCGCAACCTCCTGTCCTGGCTCCGCGAGGACATGGGCGTGCTGTCCCCCAAAGACGGCTGCTCCGAGCAGGCCTACTGCTACGCCTGCACGGTCGAGATCGACGGCAAGGCGAAGCTGGCCTGCGTCACCCCCATGAAGAAGCTGGACGGCGCCGCGGTCACGACCCTTGAGGGCTTCCCCGAGCAGGTGCGTAAGGTCCTCGGCGAAGCGTTCGTGCGCCAGGGCGCCGTGCAGTGCGGCTTCTGCACCCCTGGCTACCTGGCCGCGGTGAAGGTGCTGCTCGATACGAACCCCGACCCCGGCCGCGACGAGGTCGTCAAGACCCTCCGCCTCCACTGGTGCCGCTGCACGGGCTACCAGTCCATCGTCGACGCCGTGCTCGAGGCCGCCGCCATCCTACGCGGCGCCACCGACCCCGGCCTCGTACCCGCCGGCTCCGTCGGCGCCAACCATCCCAAGTTCGACGCCCTGGCCAAAGCTCTCGGCGAGAGCCCCTTCGTGGACGACCTGCGCTTCGACGGCATGCTCCACGGCGCCGTCCGCCTCAGCGACCACCCCCGCGCCCGCCTCGTTGGCCTGGACCCCACCCCCGCCCTGGCCCTGCCCGGGGTGGTGCGCGTCCTCACCGCGGGCGACGTGCCCGGCGAGAGGTACCAGGGCCTCATCCTCAAAGACTGGCCGCTCATGGTGGCCGTGGGCGAGACGACCCGCTACATCGGCGACGTACTGGCCGTGGTCGTGGCCGACACCGAAGCCCATGCCCGGGCTGCGGCGGCCGCTCTGGAACCGGACTACAAAGTGCTCGAACCCCTCACGGACATGGAGCAGGCCCTCACGTCGGACATCCACGTCCACGAGGGCGGCAACTTGGTCGAGGAGAGCATCGTGCAACGGGGCGGCGACGTCGAGGCGGCCCTCGCAAACTCGGCCCACGTCACGACGGGCACCTACCACACCCAGCGCGTCGAGCACGCGTTCCTCGAGGTCGAAGCCTGCATCGCGTTGCCCGAGAACGGCGATCTGCGCGTCCACTCCCAGGGGCAGGGCGTGTACGTGGACCGGCGCCAGATCGCCTCGTTGCTGGGGCTGCCCCTCGAACAGGTGAAGGTCCGCCAGTGGGCGGCCGGAGGCGCCTTCGGCGGCAAGGAAGACCTTTCAGTCCAAGGCCACGCAGCCCTCGCCGCGCACCTTCTGCAGGCGCCGGTGAAGGTGAAGCTGGACCGGGTCGAGTCCCTCAAGATGCACCCCAAGCGCCACCCCATCCGCATGACCTACACCGTGGGCTGCGACGCGGGCGGCAAGCTGACCGCCGTCAAGGCGCGCATGCTGGGCGACACGGGGGCCTACGCCTCGGTCGGCGGCAAGGTGCTCGAGCGGGCGGCCGGTCACGCCACCGCAGCCTACGCTGCGCCATGCGTCGACATCGTTGCCCAGGCCGTGTCCACCAACAACCTGCCCTGCGGGGCCATGCGCGGCTTCGGGGCCAACCAGGCAACGTTTGCCTTCGAAAGCTGCCTCGACGAATTGTGCCGTCTGGGCGGGTTCGACCGCTGGCAGTTCCGTTGGGACAACGCGCTCATCGACGGCTCCATGACCGCCACGGGCCAGGTGCTCGAGGGCGGCGTGGGCGTGCGCGACACCCTCTTGGCGGTGAAGGACGAGTTCGCCGCCGCCCGCTACGCCGGCCTGGCCTGCGGCATCAAAAATTGCGGCGTGGGCAACGGCATGAGCGACTGGTGCGAGGTCGAGGTGGTCATCGAGGCCGCGGACAAGGTCGTCGTGCGCCACGGTTGGACGGAAATGGGCCAGGGCGTCCACACCGTGGCCCAGCAGGTGCTGGCCCAGGAGACGGGCATCGACCCGGCACTGATCGACGTCGTCACCGCCACCGAGCACGAGGCCGAGTCGGGCATGACGACCTCGAGCCGCGGCACCTCCCTGGTGGGCAACGCGCTCATCGAGGCGGCCAAGGACCTGAAGCGGGACCTGGCCGACGCGACTTTGGCTGACCTCGTAGGCCGCTCCTACCGCGGCCGCTGGAGCTTCGACGGCTCGACCAAGCCCGGCGCGCCGGGCAAGATCGTCACCCACTATTCATACAGCTACGCCACCCAGCTCGTGATCCTCGACGACGACGGCAAGGTCACGAAGGTCGTCGCCGCCCACGACGCCGGCCGCATCATGAACCCGCGCCTGTTCGAGGGGCAGATTGTCGGCTCGGTCCACATGGGCCTGGGCTACGCCCTGAGCGAGGGTCTCCCCCAGGACGGCGGCCACCTGCGCAGCACCAAATTGCGCGACCTGGGCATGATCCCCATGCACGAGATGCCCGAGGTCGTCGTCAAGGGTGTCGAGGTGCGCGACCCCCTCGGACCCTACGGCGCCAAGGGTGTCGGCGAGGTGGGCCTGGTGCCCACGGCCGGCGCCGTCGCCAATGCCTTGACCAGTTACGACGGGGTGCGGCGCCATGCCCTGCCCCTGGAAGCCCACCACCACCAGAAGGACCCGTCATGATCCCGTTCATCGAAGACATCGTCGACACCAAGGCCCGCAGCAACGCCATCCAGCGCTACCGGGAACGAGGCATCGTCCTGCCCACCTTCGCCCAGCAGCGCGACCCGTCGCTGGTGCCCGAGAAGGTGCAAGCCCGTCTGGGCAAGATCGGCCTGTGGGATCTGGACCCCCTCAACCTCTTCCGCATCAACTGGAAGAACGAGCCCAAGGAAAAGGGCGGACTCTACGGCGACGTGAACCACCTCGTGCTGCCGTCGGCGTTGACCGGCGTGGCGTCGCCCATCGCGCTGCTGGTGGGCAAGTGGTTCCCCACGGGGTCCCACAAGGTCGGCGCGGCCTACGGCTGCCTGGCGCCCACCATCATCAGCGGCGGCTTCGACCCCACGTACCACAAGGCGGTCTGGCCGTCGACGGGCAACTACTGCCGGGGCGGCGCCTTCGACTCCTACATCATGGACTGCACCGCCATCGCCATCCTGCCCGAGGAGATGAGCCGCGAGCGCTTCACCTGGCTGGAGGACATCGGCGCCGAGGTCATCGCCACCCCGGGCTGCGAGTCCAACGTGAAGGAGATCTACGACAAGTGCTGGGAGCTGCGCCGCACCCGTGACGACGTGGTGATCTTCAACCAGTTCTCCGAGTTCGGCAACGCGGCGTGGCACTACACGTGCACCGGCAGCGCAATCGCCGAGGTGACCGGGGCCATGGGCGGACGTCTGGCGGCCTACGTGTCGGCCACGGGCTCCGCGGGGACCATCGCCGCGGGCGACTACCTCAAGACCCTCGCGCCCAAGATGAAACTCGTCGCCTCCGAGGCTCTCCAGTGCCCCACCCTGCTCATGAACGGCTTTGGCGGGCACCGCATCGAGGGCATCGGCGACAAGCACGTGCCCTGGATCCACAACGTGAAGAGCACCGACGCCGTGGCGGCCATCGACGACGAGGACTGCATGCGCCTGCTGCGCCTGTTCAACGAACCGGCGGGCCACGAAGTGCTGCGGGCCCACGGGGTGGACGACGCCACCCTCGCCCAACTTTCCCTGCTGGGCATCTCGTCCATCGCCAACGTGCTGTCGGCGGTCAAGACCGCCCGCTGGTTCGAGTACGGGAGCCACGACGTCATCGTCTCGGTGGCCACCGACTCGGCGGACCTGTACCTCTCGCGCCTGGCCGAGATGAACGAGGAGCACGGCCCCTACACGACGGTCCAGGCCGAGAAGGACTTCGACCGCTGCCTGCTGGGCCAGTGCACGGACAACTTCAAGGAACTCACCCACCCCGACCGCAAGGCCATCCACAACCTAAAGTACTACACCTGGATAGAGCAGCAGCAGCACGAACTGGC
>JAUUZX010000422.1 GCA_030592025.1 bacterium
CCTTTCCGAGGCGGACATCATCCTCGGCCTGAAGAAGGGCACCCTCGAAGGCACCGTGTATCCCGTTTTCCTGACGGCTGCGGATTCCGAGGTGGGGGTACATTCCCTGCTGCGCTCGGTCGTGAATCTCTTCCCGAGCTCGATCTCACGCACACGCTCGGAGATGACGGGCGTCGAGGCGGGCACCGACCGGGAACTGGCCTTTACCCCCGGTGCCGACGGCCCGACGGTGGCCCTGGCCTTCAAGCGCCAGTTCGAGGCCCAGGGTGGCGACATCACCTGGCTGCGCGTCTTCTCGGGATCGTTCTCGTCGGGCGACACGCTGAAGCTCGGGGACGGACGCACCAGTGAGCGCATGGGCCAGCTCAGTGTTTCCCTCGGCAAGCAGAAGGACAAGATCGAGTCCGCCTCCCCGGGGGACATCGTCGTGGCCACGAAGCTGAAGAACACCCATGTGGGCACGACCCTGGCCAACGGGGTCGACATCGAACTGCCGACGATCATCTTCCCCGGGCCGACGGCGGCCGACGCCATCCAGCCCGATGTCTCCGGTGACGAGGACAAGATGGCGGCGGGGCTGACCAAGATCCACGAGGAGGACCCCACCTTCGAGGTGCGGCACCAGCCCGAACTGTCCCAGACCTTGCTGGTGACCCAGGGCGAGATCCACACGTCCCACATCCTTGAGAAGCTCAAGCGGCAGACCGGGGTGGCTGTCAGTCGCACCCGCCCGCGCATCGCCTTCAAGGAGACCATCCGCGGCACGGCTGAAAAGCAGGGTCGGCACAAGAAGCAGACCGGTGGCCGCGGCCAGTTCGGCGATGTGCATCTGCGCCTCGAGCCCATGCCCCGGGGCGAGGGCTTCGAGTTCGCCGACGAGATCGTCGGTGGCGTCGTGCCCAACAAGTTCATCCCGGCGGTGGAGAAGGGTTGCCGTGAGGCCCTCCTGGAAGGTCTCGTGGCAGGCTACGAGATGGTGGACGTGAGGTGCGCCCTCTTCTTCGGCTCCTACCACAACGTTGACTCGAGCGAGGCCGCCTTCAAGATGGCCGCCCGCAAGGCGCTCAAGGGTGCGGTGGAGGAGGAGGCCGCCAAGCTGCGGCCGGTGATCCTGGAGCCTGTCATGTCGGTGCGCATCGTCGTGCCCCAGGCCTACATGGGCGACGTCATGGGTGATATCTCCACGCGGCGCGGTGCCATCCAGGGCAGCGACGCGGACGGGCCCTACCAGGTCGTCACGGCGAACATCCCCGAGGATGAGCTTTACCAGTACGCCGCGAGTCTGCGCTCCTTCACCCAGGGCACGGGGACCTTCACCATGGAGTTTTCCCACTACGCCGAGGTGCCGGGGGACGTCCAGTCCCGTCTTGTCGCCGAGCACAAGAAGACCGCGACGGCGGAGGAGTAGGAGACGACATGTCCGGACATTCGAAATGGGCGAACATCAAGCACCGCAAGGGCGCCCAGGACGCCAAGCGGGCGAAGGTGTTCACAAGGCTCATCCGGGAGTTGACCATCGCCGCCCGCCAGGGTGGTGGTGACCCGGAGGCGAACCCGCGTCTGCGTTCGGCGGTGCAGAATGCCCGCGGCAACAACATGCCCAACGACACGATCGACAAGGCCATCAAACGTGGCACCGGTGAGATCGAGGGCATGATCATCGAGGAGATCTCCTACGAGGGCTACGGTCCGGGGGGCGTTGCGGTGCTGGTCGAGTGCGCCACCGACAACAAGAACCGGACCACGGCCGAGGTGCGGCACATCTTCACGAAGTTCAACGGCAACCTGGGTGCCAACGGCTGCGTGGGCTACATCTTCGATCGCAAGGGCATGATCGTCCTGGACGGCGAGCGCTGTGACCTCGATACAGTCATGGACGCGGCCATCGAGGCCGGGGCCGAGGACGTGGAGGAGGACGGCGGGATCGTTTCGGTCACCACGGCCATGGGTGACCTGCACGCGGTGGCCGAAGCCCTGCGGGGCGGTGATCTGCCGGTGACGTCGGCGGATCTCGTCCAGGTCCCCAACACCCTCATGAAGGTCGAGCGCAGCGACGCGCTCACCCTCATGAAGCTCATCACCGGCATGGATGATCTGGACGACGTGACCCAGGTGTCGGCGAACTTCGACATCGACGACGACCTCATGGCCGAGATCGAGGAGAAGCTCTGAAAGGTACGGTGACCAGGTGATCGTTCTGGGAGTCGATCCCGGATCCAACGCGACCGGCTTCGGTGTCATCCGCACCGGGCCGGTCGCGCGCATGTTGGCCGGCGGTGTCATCCGCACCACGGCCAAGGCCCCCCTGGCCGACCGGTTGCTGGCCATTCACGACGGACTGGACGCGGTCATCGCCGCCCATGCCCCCGACGTGATGGTCGTCGAGAGCCTCTTCAACGCCCGCAACCCCCGGAGTGCCCTCGTGTTGGGCCACGCCCGGGGCGTGATTCTGCTGGCGGGCGCCCGGGCCGGACTGCCGGTCCATGAATACGCGCCCCGCGAGGTGAAGCTGGCGGTGACCGGCACCGGTGCGGCGGCCAAGGAGCAGGTGCGCTTCATGGTCATGCGGCTGCTGGGTCTGCGCAAGGAACCGCCCCTGGACCAGAGCGACGCCCTCGCCGTCGCCCTGACCTACATCGGCCGGAGGCGCCACGCCCGGGCCTGATCGTGATCGCGGCTGGCCCCCTGCCCCCCTTTCGGACATAATGGACCAGCCGACGACCCGGTCGGCGGGAAAGGACGACGATGATCGCATTCGTGGACGGTATCCTGGTCACCGGCGGCACCGAAGCGGTGGTGGCGGTGGGGGGCGGCATCGGTTTGGACGTGCGTCTCTCGGGACTGGCGGCGGAGGAACTGCCGCTCCCGGGGGAGAAGGTCCGCCTGTGGACCCACCTGGCGGTGCGGGAGGATCAGTGGTCCCTGTACGGTTTCGTGCGGCCCGAGGAACGGGAGATGTTCCGCCTGCTGATCACGGTTTA
>JAUUZX010000020.1 GCA_030592025.1 bacterium
AGATAAGACGCTGACGTGCGGGGCACCGGAGTCGTCCGGGGCCCCGCGGTCTTCACCGGCAAGGTTCCTCCCCGACGCGCGGGCGGGTTCTACTTCAGTCAGCCGCTGCTGCAGTTGTCGTTCCTCGCCCAGTACCGGATTTTCGGTCTGGAGCCGGCGGGCTACGTGGCCGTCAACCTCTTCATCCACGCGGCGAACGCGTTCGTGGTGTACATGCTCGTGAATCTGCTCTTCCCGCGCAAGCGCATGGCGGTGCTGGCGGCGCTGCTCTTCGCCCTCGCGGTGGGCAGCTACGGGCGTGTCTTCACGAGCATCCATCAGCTCGAGGCGCTCCTGCTGGCCCTGCTTCACCTGCTGGTGCTGTACGTCTTCATCCGCAACGACTTCCGGCACGGCGGCCGTGTCCTGTCGCCCATCTTCATCCTGGGCCTGGCCCTCTTCCTCATGGCGGGACTGACCAAGGCTGCCTCGTTCTCCCTCGTGGGCGCCCTCGTCGCCTACAAGGTGTTCTTCCACCAGCGCCACGGGCGACGGATCCTCTCGCCGGACATCATCATCATCCTGGTCGTCGCCGCGCTGTTCACCGTGGCCCAGAGCCGGTGGGGCTATCGGGGATCCACGGTCTTCGACGAGCCGGAGGCCCTCACGCGCTTCACGCTCCTGTCGTTCAAGAACATCTTCCGCTACCTGAACCTCATGTTCTTCCCCATGCAGGGCAGCACGCTGCTGGATCAGGCGCCATTCTGGGTGGAGTGGGTGTTCGACGCCCGGCGGGTGATCCGCACGGCCCTTTCGCTGGCCATCATCTCCTACAGTTTCTTCGGCATCGTGTTCGGCGGCCGCTCCATCAGGTTCTTCATCGCCTGGACCTACGTTTCGCTGCTGCCGTTCACCGCCCTCCCGGCCGCGGGCAGTTGGCTGAACCTGAGCCACCTGTACCTCACGTCCCTCGGCTTCTGCGTGATCCTGGCGGCGGGCACCATCGGCACGAGCGACCTGCTCGTCCGGCGACGCTGGCGACGCTATGTCCCCTACGTCGTCCCCCTGTACTTCGTCGTGGTCTCCATCTTCCTCACGAACTACCTGGACGACCGCCACCGGCGCCTCGCGACCCAACCGGACCGGGTCGCCATGCGGGCCGAGATCGTGACCAGTTGCCAGGACAACAACCTGACCCACCCCTGATGAACCTCCTTCTCGCTGCTGGAATTCGGGCCTGCCGGGCAGTATGTTTCCGGTCGAACCGGACATGGCGCCCGCGAGTGGGGCGTCGGGAACGCACCCGCCACCAAGGAGACGGGACATGGCCAAGTACAAGATCGGTTGGATGCCCGGCGACGGGGTCGGCATCGACGTCATGGACGCGACGAGGGTCGTGCTGGACAAGATGGGTTTCGACGCCGAGTACATCCACGGCGACATCGGCTGGGAGCTCTGGAAGACGGAAGCCAACCCGCTTCCTGACCGCACCATCGACATGCTCAAATCCGTGGACGCCGCCCTGTTCGGCGCCATCACGAGCTTGCCCAAGGAGGAGGCCGAGGAAGCTCTCGTCCCCGAACTGCGGGGCACCGGCAAGGTCTACCGCAGCCCCATCGTGCGCCTGCGCCAGGAATTCAACCTGAGCACCAACCTGCGTCCGTGCAAGGCGTACCCGGGCAACCCGCTGAACTTCAAGGACGGGCTCGACCTGGTCGTGTTCCGCCAGAACACCGAGGGCCTGTACATGGGCGTGGAGTACCACCCGCTGCCGCAGGATGTGCGTGACAAGCTGACCGAGACCCACCCCGCCCAAATGGGCAAGCTCGACGGCGTGGACAACGAGGACATCGCCATCAGCACGCGCATCTTCACGCGCAAGGGCTGCCAGAACATCGTGCGCGACGCCTTCGAGCACGCCAAGAAGTTCGGCTACAAGTCGGTGACCGTCGTCGAGAAGCCCAACGTGGTGCGCGAGACCAGCGGCCTGATGGTGCGCGAAGCCCGCAAGATCGCCGAGGGGTACCCCGGCATTGAACTGTGGGAGACCAACATCGACGCCATGTGCATGTGGCTGGTGAAGAACCCCCAGGACTACGGCGTGCTGGTGGCGAGCAACATGTTCGGCGACATCGTGTCGGACCTGTGCGCCCAGCTCGTGGGCGGCCTCGGCTTCGCCTGCAGCGGCAACATCGGCGAAGAGGTGGCCGTGTTCGAGCCCAGCCACGGCTCGGCCCCCAAGTACGTGGGCATGAACAAGGTCAACCCCATCGCCATGGTCCTGTCGGCCAAGATGATGCTCGACCACCTGGGTGAGGCCGACCTGGCCAAGCGCCTTGAGGACGCCGTGGCCGCGGTCATCGCCGAGGGCAAGGTCCGCACCTACGACATGGGCGGCAGCAACACGACGACCGAAATGGCCGAGGCCATCGCGGCCAAGTGCTAGGGTAAACCGGTGCTAGGTTGAACCAGTGCTAGGTTGAACCAGGGCCAAGCTGACGAGCCTGGTCGACCCCAGGGCGAACCTTCCGGAGGACATCCGGAGGGTTCGCCTTTTTCATGTGACTCCGCCGAGGGGGAGCGTGTCTGAAGGTCAATCGTTGCTGACCGAATCCACCACCCTGAGCAGGGAGAGACCCATGAGCTACAACATCACGGAAATCGAAGGGATCGGCGTGGTCTTCGCCGAGAAGCTGGCCAACACCGGTATCGTGACCACCGATGACCTGCTGCGCGAGTGCGCATCGCCCGCCGGCCGCAAGAACGTGACGGGAGCCACCGGCATCAGCGAGACCCTCGTCCTGAAGTGGACCAACATGGCCGACCTCATGCGGATCTCGGGCGTCGGGCCCCAGTTCTCCGAATTGCTCAACGGCGCCGGCGTCGACACGGTGAAGGAGTTGCGCACCCGCAACACCGCCAACCTGGCCGCGAAGATGGAAGAGGTCAACAGCGTGAAGAGCCTCACCCGTGCCGTCCCGCCCGCGGCCACGGTGGAGAAGTGGATCACGGCCGCCAAGACCATGGACCCGATCCTGACCTACTGAGCCCGACACTGCGCTGCCAAGAGACGACCCCGGCCACCGATGACCGGGGTCGTCATTCATTCCGGATCCCGTCCATGCGGGATCCTTGTCAGTCCACCACCATCGTGTTGGGGTAGAAGGTGCTCCAGGCGAACCAAAAGGCCGTGCGCACCAGCAGCTCTTCGCCGTCCGCATCCACCGCCCGCACGCCACCGTCGGCGTCTCGGCTCACCGTCACTTTGTCGCCCCCCAGGTCGATCTCGCGCGAGGCGCCCTGCGCCAGGGCCGCGTCGACCACCGCCACCGCGTGGGGCCCGCGCACGATGCCGTGGACCTTCACCTTGGCCCCCATGCGGTCCTGGAGCCAGAAGGTGCGGAACATGCCGGCGCGGTCCGGGTCGGCGAAGTAGCGTTCGTAACGGGAGGAGAGGATCTCTTCGGACTTCTTCAGCACTCGCGTCGTGGGGTGGGCCGCGTACCAGTCCGCCCAGGTCGTCTGCACCGAAGGGGTCGTCGCCAGTTTCCTGCCGACCAGATCGCCCTCGAGGCAGACACCGCTGACGTGGCTCCACAGGGAACCCGTCTCCTCGTCCATCATGACGAGGCTGTTGCGCCAGAGCTTGCCCGAGACGATCAGGGTCAGGGTCGTGTCACCGAGGCTGCGGGCGTAGACCACGCCCGTGTGGCAAAGGGGTCACCAGGTGGCGGCGATGGCGCTACCTTCGAGCTGGTCGTTGACGATCTCGTGGCTGTCCAGGTGCCAGGTCGACCAGCACACCGTGTCGTCGCCGGAGGCCACGCCGATGACCGGCTCGTCCGGGGACATCTGGGCTTCCGCCGCCTCCCCCGTCACGTATTCCGGGTCGCGGATGGCCGGGATGCCGTCGGGGGGCAGCAGGGTGTACATGGTGTCGCTGTCGAATACGCCGTGGACCGCGGGCTCAGGACGCTGGGCCGAAGCCGGAGCGATCAGAGCCAGGGCGACAGCGGCGGCGGCAAGCAGGGCGAAGGTGGCTGGGTGTCTCATGGGCAGGCCTTTCCGGACAGGTGTTCCTTCCTCGACGGAACGCACGAATCCCACGAACCGCAACCGATTCGGTGGTGGTCAGGTCCCCGGGGGACCGGTAGTCTACCCTCACATAAGGAGGATTGCCCATGGCTGATCAGAACCGGGAGCGTCTGCTCCCCCACGAACCCATCCATCGCCTAGTGGACCCCCTCGCCCGCTTCCTTCATGTCGAGGCAGCCAGTGGTGTGCTGTGGCTGGTCTGCACCGCCATTGCCCTGGTGCTCGCGAACTCGGCGGCCAGCGACTGGTACGTCGGCCTCTGGCAGACCCGGGTGGGCTTCTCCATCGGCGGTTTCGCCATGGACCACTCGCTCCAGCACTGGATCAACGACGGCCTCATGGCCATCTTCTTCTTCGTCATCGGCCTCGAGGTGAAGCG
Source organism: bacterium (assembly GCA_030592025.1). The sequence goes on from JAUUZX010000020.1 coordinate 4,454, forward strand.
GGAAATGGTCCTCGGCGAACTGCGCGACGTCAAACGCGCGGCCCTGCCCGTGGCGGCGGCCCTCGGCGGCATGATCGTGCCGGCAGGCCTCTACCTGGCCCTGCAGGGCAGCACCGAAGCGGCCCGCGGCTGGGGCATCCCCATGGCCACGGACATCGCCTTCGTCGTGGGCTGCATGGCCGTCCTCGGTCCCCGCGTCCCCCGCATCCTCAGGGTGATGCTGCTGTCCCTGGCCATTGTCGACGACATCGGCGCCATCCTCGTCATCGCCATCGGCTACACCGAGTCGTTGAACACGACCGCCCTCGTGCTGGCCTGCGCCGGCCTCGGCGTGATGTGGGGACTGGGCCGACTGGGCGTGCGCAGCTTCGGCGTATACGTCATCCTGGGCGTGCTGATCTGGTTCGGCTTCCACGAGTCGGGCGTGCACGCGACCATCGCCGGCGTGCTCATGGGCCTGCTCACCCCCGCCCGCACCTACGTCCCGCAGAACGTCGTCAGCTCCCTGTTGCGGCGGGCCGACGAGACACTCCACGGGGGCACCTGGGTGAACATGCACCACCGGTCCGACGCCGTGCGTGGCTTCACCGACGCCGTGCGCGAGGTCATCTCGCCCCTGGAGTACCTCGAAGGCACGCTCCACCCCTGGACAAGTTTCCTGATCATGCCCGTCTTCGCCCTCGCCAACGCCGGTGTGCCCTTCTCGACGTCGGACTTCGGCGACCCGGTGGCCGTGGCGATCATGGCCGGTCTGGTGATAGGCAAGCCGGTAGGCATCCTGCTGCTGAGCTTCCTGGCCGTGAAGTTTGTCACCAAGGGCCTGCCGGAGGGCCTCACCTGGAGCTCCCTGGTCGGCGGCGGCTTCCTGTCGGGCATCGGCTTCACCATGGCCCTGTTCATTTCGGGCCTGGCCCTGACGGGACCGATCCTGAATGCGGCGAAGGTCGGCGTGCTGGGCGGCAGCGCCATCGCGGCGGTCTTGGGTGTCGGCATCCTGGTCGCCGTCCTACCGAAACCCAAGACGGAGTAGCCTCGCCCTTGGGGGCTGGCCGAACGCCAAGGGAGATAATGGAAGGCCGGAGCCATTCATGGCTCCGGCCTTCGTCTTCCCGAGCAACCCTGGAAATTCTCTACATCCCCCACAGGTGCATGGTGTTGAGGTCCTTGCCCTGCATCTTCAGGTAGTAGAAGAGCTGCGACTTGTGGGACTGCAGGTGGATGACCATCCCCAGCAGGTGGTGGCCCAAGGCAACCTTGGTCCCGCTCGGGTCCCAGGGGGCGGAGAGTTGCTTGTTCGTCAGGTCGTCCTCGCCGGCCCGGGCGAGCATGTCCAGGGCGATCTGCTTGTCCTTGGCCAGCAGTTCGCGGGCCTGGGCCACCGTCTCGACCGTGGGCAGGGCCTCGGCCGGGGGCAGCATCTCCTCCTTGGGCAGGTCCTCCATCTTCATGCCCTCAGGCATGCCCCAGTCGCCCGTGACGAAGCCCTTGAAGCACGCGCCGCAGGACGAAGTGAGGTGCATGAGCAGTTGGCCGGTGGTCATCCAGTTGGAGCCGGTGGACGGCTTCCAGTCCAGCTCACCGTCGGCGACCTGGGCCATGAGAGCGTCGACAACGGGGTAATTCTCTTCGACCGCGGTGGTCACGAGTTCGGTCCATTTCATGGGTTCTCTCTATCAGTCATCGTCGGAGGCACGCTGGGGAGCGAGACGGACATTCTAGCGGTTCGCGTGGCGAAAATAAAGCGAAAATTCAACCAAAAGCGATGCGGTCCTCGTCCCACAGGGCCACCTCGATCTCCCAACCCGTGGGGTCGGTGACGCGGAAGCCGAAATGGTTGATCCCGTGGAGGCCGGCGGCGCGCATGGCGTGCCGGTCGTCCAGCCGGCAAGCGGCGAATTCGTAGATGCAGAGCATGGTGTCGCCGGCGCGGATCACGCCCCAACGGGTGCCGTCCTGGTCGCCCTCCTCCACCAGTTCGAAACCGAAGACACGGCCGTACCAGGCCACGGTCTCGGCGAAGTCGGCGACGGTCAGGTTCACGTGGTCGATGCTTGCGATCATCTGGATCATCCTCGCGCTGGGGAGCTTCCGGTCACTGGGGTATCATAGGAGCGAACCAACACGTCGGCACGCCCCTGCGAGGAGAAGTCATGACCGCGCCCCGCGTCGCCTCCCTGGTGCCCAGCCTCACCCACACCGTCTGCGCCCTCGGCGCCGGCGACCGGTTGGTGGCGCGCACCATCTACTGCGTCGAACCCTGGGTTGAACTGGTGGACGTGCCCGCCTGCGGGGGCACCAAGAACCCGGACCTCGAGCGTATCCTCGCCCTCGATCCCGACCTGGTCCTGGCCTGCACCGAGGAGAACAAGCCCGAGCACCTGGCCGCTCTCCGCGAGGCCGGCGTGACCGTCCACGAGGTCATGCCCTGCGGCCTGGACGACGTGGTGACCTTGCTGACGGACTACGGCCGGCTGCTGGGCGTGGACGTCGGCGCAGCCCTGGACGACCTGGCAGCCGCCCGCCGGGCCCTGCCGAAACCGCCCCCGCGCCGCGCCGTCACCCTCATCTGGAAGGACCCCTGGATGGCCGTCGGCGGCGGCAACCACATCGACGGCATGATGGCGGCGCTCGGCCTGGAGAACGTGTGCGGCAACCGGGAAGGGTACCCGGTGGTGACCCCCGCCGAGTTGGCCGAACTGCGCCCCGACGTGGTGCTGCTGCCGGACGAGCCCTGGCGGTTCACGGTGGAGGACGTCGGGGATCTCGCCGCCGCAAACGTGCCCGGTACAGCCTTCCGTTTCGACGGCAAGGACCTCAGTTGGTATGGCGCCTGGACGGCCGGGGGGCTGGCTAGACTGGCGCGGATACTGGCCTGATGGTTGTGCCTTCGAAATTGTGTCTGGTCGGTTCCAGGCCTATTTGACCCACTAATCGGTCAAACCACTGTACAGGTTGCTCAAAAAACACCGGTCAAAAGCCGCGGGACACATTTTCAGAGGCACAACTCAAGGCTTGTAGTACTTCAAGGCCTCCGGCATGTGCTCGTTGAGCTGCCGCACCCGCGTCGCGTCCGAAGGGTGGGTGCTCATGAACTCGGGCGGGGCCGCGCCGCCGGCGGCGGACATGCGCTCCCAGAAGCCCGGCGCCTCGCGGGGATCGTAGCCGGCCATGGCCATGAAGATGAGGCCCATGTGGTCGGCCTCGGACTCGTGCTTGCGGCTGAAGGGCAGCATAGCGCCGTACTGGGCGCCCACGGCGAAGGCCGACATGTACAGGGCCTGGGTCTGCTCGGGTTCGTTCTTCACGGCCTCGTTGAGGGCGATACCCCCCATCTGCAGGGCCATCTGCTGACTCATGCGCTCGGAGCCGTGCTCGGCGATGGCGTGAGCGATCTCATGGCCCATGACGACGGCCACGCCGGTCTCGTCCCGGCACAGGGGAAGGATTCCCGTGTAGAACGCGACCTTGCCGCCGGGCATGCACCAGGCGTTGGCCTGGTCGCTTTCGATGAGGTTGAAGTCCCACGCGTAGCCGTTCAGGTGATGGGACATGCCCTCCCGGCGAAAGTACTCCTCCACCGCGCCCTGGATGCGTCGGCCCACGCGCTTGACCATGGCCGTGGCCTCGGCGTCGGTGCTGAGCTTGCTGTCGGCGATGACCTCGCCGTACTGCTGGAAGCTCAGGGCGTTCATCTGGCTGTCGGGGATAAGACTGAGTTGCCGTCGGCCGGTGATGGGCACGGTGGCGCAGGCAGCGACCAACAGCAGAGCAGCCAGGACGACCAGCATGACGAAACGGATCCGGTGAATCATGACGACCTCCGCAGAGTGGAACAGGGCGGGACGATGGCAGCATGTTAAGGTGACGGGCGTCCCCTTGCAATGCCCTGTGGCACCTGAGCGCCGGAGCCGCATTCCAGTTCCTGGGTGTCGAGTTCACGTCGGGATTGGAGTATTCTTTCGGCAACGGCACGACCGAGCGCCTTCTGGACCTGTCCGGAGAAGACGCGACGGCCATGCTGGACGGCAACCAAAGTGCAGACGTGCATTTCCGCCGCCTGAAGGCCGTCATCGGCTTCGATCTCGCCTTGTTGGCCGGAGGGGATTGACGGCGATCCAGCCCGCCGGGCGCCGCATCTGGCAGTCGGACGGGATCACCTCTAGATTGGCATAACGTCCGGACCGCCACCCAGCGCGGTCCATAACCGGAGGAAGATCCATGAACCGTATCTTGCGGACCCTGTTCGCCGCCCTGATCCTTGCGCTGCTGGCCGGCTGTTCGACCCTGTCGGTGAACTACGACTACGACGACAACTTCGACTTCGTGCAGTACAAGACCTACATGTGGATGGACCGACCCAACGTGGCCCCGGCCAACGCCCAGCATGCCCTGGAGACCTCCGATCTCCTGGACGGTCGCATTCGCAACTCCATCGCCGGCGAGTTGTCGGCCCGGGGGATGAGCGAGAGCGCGGAAAATCCCGACTTCCTGGTGGTCCACCACGTCGGCGCCAAGGAGAAGATCCAGGTCACCGATTGGGGCTACAGCTACTCGAACCACTACTGGGGCGGCTACGGCAATCGGCAGATCGACGTGTACCAGTTCACCGAAGGCACCCTGATCATCGACATCGTGGACGCTTCATCCAAGGCCCTGGTGTGGCGTGGCAGCGGCACGGGTGTCGTGGAGAAGGCCCGACCCACGCCCGAAAAGCAGCAGGCCAAGCTGAACGAAGTCGTCTTCAAGATCATGAAGAGCTTCCCGCCCCAAGGCAAATAGACACCGAACCGATGGAGACAGTCCCTTGGTCATACGCATGGTTCTGGTCACCTTGGCCGTCTTACTCCTGAACATCCCGTTCGGGTATTGGCGCGAGGGCGTCCGCAAGTTCTCGGTCCTTTGGTTCGTGTTCATCCACGCGCCGATTCCGGTCGTCGTGGTGCTGCGCCACGTATCGGGCATCGGGTTTTCACTGCACAGCTACCCGATCCTGTTGTCGGCCTTCTTCCTGGGCCAGTTCCTGGGGTCGCGGTACCGGCGGCGACGGCTGGCCACCGCCACGTAGGCAACGCCACATCCTGGCAAGCACGGCCTCCGGCACCCCACCGGAGGTCGCGTCGGTGTAAGGATTTGGTTGTGCCTCTGAGAATGTGTCCGGCCCATCCCTTGCGGTGGGCCGGACATGTTTCACCCCCAACACAACACCAAATCATGGTCCC
>JAUUZX010000129.1 GCA_030592025.1 bacterium
CTCGGCCTGCAGGAACAGCAGTTGGGCGATGACCAGGTTGGCGATGTTGTCGTCCACGGGCGAACCCAGGAAGACGATCCGGTCCTTGAGCAACCGGGAGTAGATGTCGTAGGCGCGTTCGCCGTGGCTCGTCTGGTCAACAACGACGGGGACCAGCATGGGTCACTCCTTTTCGGCTAGGACGTCCGTGTCGGCGGGGACCTCTTCGATCTCCGCCCTGGACAGCAGGAAGTCATAGGCGCGACGTTCCAGCAGGTCGTACTCGATCCGGTCCTTCTCGTCGCCACTCTTGACGAATTCCCGGTACCGGTCAACCTCGAAGCCGTGCTCCGTCGCGATCTCCTCGATGCGCTCATCGACATCTTCCGGCCGTACCTTGATGTCTTCCTTGGCACGGAGGGCTTCCATGAGCAACATGCCCCTCAGGGCCTTCTCCGCATGGGGCCGTCCCGCCTCCCGGTACTCCGCTTCCTGCTCGGGCGTGACCTCCTGCCCCGTCTGGAGCTGGCGGCGCCTCATCTCCTCGAGCCCGGAAGCCAGGTACTTGTCGACCATGGACGGCGGCAGGGGAACATCGTTGCGGGTATCTAGTTCCCTCAACAACTGCTCGTCCAGCTCCTGGACCACCCGCTGCTCCATCTCCTTCTCCAGGTCGCCACGGATGTGGGTCCGCATTTCCAGGAGGGTCTTGCCCTCCTCGATGGATGCGGCGAAGGCGTCGTCGACCTTGGGCAGGACCTCCTCGGCCACTTCCTTGATCACGCAATGGAACGTGATGGTGCGGCCCTGGAGCTGCTCGTTGGGGTGGTCATCGGGGTAGACCACGGCCACGTCCCGCTTGTCGCCGACCTCCACGCCCACCAGCTCGGTGTTGAAGGCGGGCATGTTGCTCTCGGCGCCGAGGATGAACTTCTGGTCGGCGATGGTGCGGTCCTCGTCCCCATCGTCGTCCGAGCCCTCGGGGGTCAGGTCGAGGGTGATCCTGTCGCCGTCGGCAGCAGCCCGTTCGACCGCGTCGTGCACGGCCCGGCTCGCCCGCAGGCGTTCCACGACCTGGTCGACATCGGCGTCCGCCACCTCGACCGCACGGCGCCGGGCGGGCAGGCCCTCGTAGCCCGTGACCTCGATCTCGGGCTTGACCTCGACGGTGAGGTCGAAGCTCATGGGGCCCTCGTCCTCGAAACTGAAATTGGTCAGCTTGGGATCGGTCAGGGGGATGAGGCGATGCTCCATGAGCGCCGCCATCCACACCTTGGGGATGAGCGCCTCGATGGCCTCCGACCGCAGCAGGCCTCCCATCTCTTTTTCCACCACCACACGGGGCGTGCGCCCCTTGCGGAATCCCGCCTTCTGGTGGCCGCGCACAGCCTTCTTCAGGCGGGTGGCGTACTCCTTGTCGAAGGCGGAGCGATCGACCTCGGCCTTGACGACCCGCTGCCAGGGCTCGGGGGCCTCCACCGTCGTGCGGAAGGGACCGGCGGGCTGCTGCTGATTCTCGGACATGGGCTTCGTACCTACTTCTCTGGAGGTGCCGCGAAAAAACTTGGTGCGAGAGGGGGGACTCGAACCCCCACGGGTTGCCCCACAGGAACCTAAATCCTGCGCGTCTACCAGTTCCGCCACTCTCGCCGACAGCAACACGAGCAGCAACCGCCAGGCCACCGCTCGTCTTGGGAGTCGCGCCAATATAGCGTTGCGCGGGAAAACGGTCAAGAACGCTGGTTACCGTCGAATTACTGGAGTTTGCGGTAGATCGTCCGGGACGCGATCCCCAGGATGTTGGCGGCCGTTTCCTTGTCCCCGCCGGTGCTCTCCAGGGTCGCCGTGATGAGCTGCATCTCGGCGTCGCGCAGGGTGGTGCCCACCGGTAACGTCACGGCGTCGAAGCGTTGCCGTCCGGAGACGACGGCCTGGGGCAGGGCCTCCACTCCCACGAGCTCGTCCTTGCCCAGGACGACCGCCCGCTCCACCACGTTCTCCAGTTCGCGCACGTTACCCGGCCACGAGTAGTGGGTGAGGACCTCGAGGGCCTCCTTGGTGAACCCTTGCAAATCCTTGCTGTTCTTGGCGTTGTATTTCTGCAGGAAGTAGTCCGTCAGCAGCACGACATCCTCGCCCCGGTGCCGCAGCGCCGGCAGTTCGAGGTTGATGACGTTGAGACGGTAGTAGAGATCCTCGCGGAACGTGCCCTCGGCCACCATGGCCTGCAGGTCCGAAGTTGTGGCGGCGATGCTGCGCACGTCCACCCGGATGGCCTCGTTGCCGCCGAGGCGTTCGATGACGTTCTCCTGCAGGACCCGCAGGAGCTTGACCTGGGTCGTGGGGGACAGCTCCCCCACCTCGTCCAGGAACAGGGTGCCGGAGTGGGCGGCCTCGAAACGACCCTTGCGGCGGGCCGTCGCCCCGGTGAAGGCCCCCTTCTCGTAGCCGAAGAGCTCCGCCTCGAGGAGAGTCTCCGGCAACGCGGCGCAACTGACCCGCACCATGGCCCGGTCCTCGCGATCGCTCCAGCGGTGGATCGCCGTGGCGAAGACCTCCTTGCCCGTGCCGCTCTCCCCCGTGAGCAGGAGCGTGGCCGTGCTGTCGGCCACCTGGCGCGCCGTGGCGATGGTCTGGCGCATGACCGCACTGCTGCCGATGATCTCCTGCCCCACCTGCAGGGCGCGCAGGCTGCGGCGCAGGCGCTGGTTCTCCGAGCGGAGCCTCTGTTTTTCCAGGGCCTTGCGCACGACGTTCAAGGTGGTGGTCGTGGAGAAGGGCTTCTCGATGAAGTCGTAGGCGCCGTGCTTCATGGCGTCGACGGCGGTCTCGATGGTGCCGTGGCCGGTGATGATGACGAATTCCGTCTGGGCCGACACCACCCGGCTGGCCTTGAGCAGCTCGACACCCCCCATGCGGGGCATCTGGAGGTCCGACAGCACGAGGTGGATCTCCTGCTCCCGCAGGACGGCCAAGCCCTCCTCGCCATTGTGGGCGGTCAGCACCTCGTAGCCGTTGCGACCCAACAACTTGCCGAGGGCTCGGCAGAGTTCGGGTTCGTCGTCCACGACGAGGATCGTCGCAAGGGGTTCGGTCGCGGCCTCGCCGGTGGTCGTCGCGTCGTTCATGGCTCCTCCTGGCGGCCCCCCGGCCGCGGGTTGGACGACAATTTGTCCCAACCCTGACGAATTGTCAACAGGCACGCCCTGAAACCGCCCCCACCGATCAGTCCGGCAGCCCCCCGGGGAAGAGCCGGCCGAACAGGCCCCGCCGGTGGGCCATCTCCAGCAGGGTGGCCCGGAAGTCCGGATGGGCGATGGTGATGAGGGCCTCCGCCCGCTGCCGCACGTTGCGGCCGAGCATGTGGGCCACACCGTATTCGGTGACCACCACGTGCACGTCCGCCCGGGTGACGACGACCCCGGCCCCCGGGTCCAGGTTGGGCACGATGCGGGACACCGTGCCGTCGCTGGTGGTCGACGGCAGCGCGATGATGGGCAGACCGCCCTTGCTCATGGCCGACCCGCGCATGAAGTCCGCCTGACCACCGAAGCCGCTGTAGACGAGCTCGCCGATGGAGTCCGAACAGACCTGCCCCGTCAGGTCCACCTGGATGGCCGCGTTGACCGCCACCATGTTGTCGTTGCGGGCGATGTTGACCGGATGGTTCACATAGTCGGTGGGGTGGAACTCGATCATGGCGTTGTCGTGGGCGAAGTCGTAAACCTCGCGGGTGCCCATGATGAAGCCGGCCACGACCTTCCCCGGATGGAAATTCTTGGCCTCCCCCGTGACGATGCCCCTCTCCACGAGGGCGGGCAGGGCCTCGGTGAACATCTCCGTGTGCACACCCAGGTCGCGACGATCGTCGAGGTGGCCGAGCACGGCGTTGGGGATGGCCCCCAGGCCCAACTGGAGGCAGGCCCGGTCCTCGATGAGGGCTGCGACGTGGCCGCCGATGCGGCGCTCGATCCCGCTGGGCGGGTCCGGACGGAACTCGTCCAGGTCCCGGTCCGTCTCGACGAAGGTGTCGATCTTACTCACGTGGATGAAGCTGTCCCCCAGGGTGCGGGGCATGCGGCGGTTGACCTCGGCCACGATGCGGCCCGCGGCCAGGGCGGCCGGCTTGGTCACGCCCACCTCGATGCCGAAGCTGCAGAAGCCGTGCTCGTCCGGAGGCGACACGACGATCATGGCGCAGTCCAGCTTGATGGCCCCCCGCCGGAAGAGCCGCGGCATCTCGTGCAGATGGACAGGCACGTAGTCGGCCCGCCCCTCGTTCACCGCGTCCCGGGTGTTGGCGCCGACGAAGCAGTCGTTGAGCCTGAAGTGGCCGACCATGTCCGGGCCGATGTAGGGCGCCTCGCCCAGGGTGAGGTGATGGACGATGCCGACGTCCTCCAACTCCTCGGCCCGTGCCGTGAGGGCGACGATGAGCTCATGGGGCGCCGCGCACCCGCTGCCCAGGTACACGGTCTGCCCGCTCTCCACCACGCCCACGGCCTCATCCGCCGTGCGGAGTCGATCACGGTAGGTCTCCAGCCAATTCACGCGTTGTCCCCCTCGTCGGTGGTGGTCGGGCCGCTCCCCCGCAGCGCCGGATGGATGCGCTCGCCGTCGCGCAGGTTCACGCCCTTGGCCAGGCCGGGATCGGCCGCGAGGGCCTCGTCCAGCCCCTGGCCGGCGATGGCCGACACGTAGGGCAGCAGGGCGTTGGCCATGGCGTAGGTGGCCGAGCGGGCCACCAGGCTGGGCAGGTTCGGCACGCAGTAGTGGGTGACGCCCTCGACCACGTAGGTCGGGTCCGAGAGGCGGGTCGGCCGGCTTGTCTCGAAGCAGCCCCCCTGATCCACGGAAATATCGATGATGAGGCTTCGGTCCCGCAGGCCGGCGACCATCTCCTTGGTCACCAGGTGGGGTGTGCGGGCGCCGGGGATGAGCACGGCCCCCACCACCACGTCGGCATAGGCCAGTGTCTTGCGCAGGGTCGCTTCCGTGGCCTTGAAGGTGGTGACGCGTCCACTGAAGGACCAGTCCATCTCCGTAATGCGGTCGAAGTCGCTGTCCAGCAGGGTGACCCGCGCGCCGGCGCCGAGGCAGGCCCGGACGGCGTGGCGACCCACGGTGCCGCCGCCCACGACGACGACGTCAGCCGGTGGCACCGCCGGCGCACCGCCCAGCAGGATGCCCAGCCCGCCGTGGTCCGTCTGCAGGTAGCGGGCCGCGATCTGGGGCACCATCCGCCCCGCGATCTGGGATAGGGGGCGCAGCACCGGCAACCCGCCGTTGGCGTCCTCGATGGTCGCCGTATCGATGGCCGTGCAGCGCCGTTCCAGCAGGAGATCCATGAGGCGCGGCTCCGCCACCGCCAGATGCAGACCGGCCAGCAGCGTCTGTCCCTCGCGAACGAGGTCGAACTCGTCAGGCACCAGAGGGCCCACGTGGACGATGAGGTCCGCGCGGCCCCACACCTCGTCGGCGCCGTGCAGGATCCGGGCCCCGAAAACCTCGTACTGGTCGTCGCCGAAACCGGCGCCGACACCGGCCTGGCGCTCCACGCACACGGTGAGGCCCCGTTCCACCAGGGACCGGACGGCGCGGGGCGGCAGGCCGACGCGATGTTCGTCCCGCGAGCGGGCACGGGGCAGGCCGATGATCATGTCGACTCCTTCACCACGGGGAAGGGCCGGCCCGCGCTGCTGCACGGGCCGGCCCCGGGAAACCGGTCCGGATGACGCGACGTGCGCGCTCAACCGCCGTTCTTCAC
>JAUUZX010000178.1 GCA_030592025.1 bacterium
ATCTCCTTCTTCACCTCGAAGCTCTCGAAGACCGCCTCAATCACCAGAGCGCTGCCCTTGGCGGCGGACAGGTCCGTCGCCGGGGTGAGGCGACCGAGGGTGGCCTGGGCCTCGTCCTCGGTGATCCTCTCCTTCTTCACCAGCCGACCGAGGTTCTTCCCGATGGTGGCCAGGGCCCGGTCCAGATACTCCTGGTTGATGTCGATGAGGTCGACGTCGTGGCCTTTCTGGGCGAAGACGTGGGCGATGCCGTTGCCCATGGTGCCGCCGCCGATTACCGATACCTTCATGCGCGTGTCCTTTCTCGCGGGGCCAAGCCCCGGTTATCCGGTCAGGGCAAACTGATGGCCATGCTCACGGCGTCCCCGCCACCCAGGCAGAGGCTCGCCAGTCCCTTGGTCACGCCCTCGTCTTCCATGGCGTGCAGCAGGGTGACGAGGATGCGGGCGCCCGAGCAACCGATGGGATGACCCAGGGAGACGCCGCCGCCCCGGATGTTGACCTTGTCCTCGTCCAGGCCGAGTTCCCGCACCACGCCGAGGCTCTGGGCGGCAAAGGCCTCGTTCAACTCGTAGAGGCCGTAGGTCTCCTTGTCGGTGCCGAGCTTCGACCAGAGGTTCCGGATGCTCGTCACGGGCGCCATCATGACCTCGTTGGGCTCAACCGCGCCGGTGCCGGCGCCGTCGATGTAGGCGCGGATCTTCAGGTCGTGGGCCTTGGCGAAGTCCTCGCTGCAGACGAGGATCGCAGCCGCGCCGTCGTTGATGCTCGACGCGTTGCCCGCGGTCACGCTGCCGCCGTCCCGCTTGAAGGCCGGACGCAGCTTGGCCAGGGACGCGCTGTCGACGTCGGCCCGCGGACCCTCGTCGCGGTTCACCACGAGGGGGTCCTTCTTGCGGCGGGGCACCTCGACGGGCACGACCTCCCGGTCGAACTTGCCCGCGTCCCAGGCCGCGACCGCCCGCTGATGACTGCGCGCGGCGAAGGCGTCCTGGTCCTCGCGGCTGACCTCGTAGGTATCGACGACCCACTCGGCCGTCATGCCCATATGGAAGTTGTTGTAGATGTCCCACAGGCCAACGTGGACCAGCAGATCGGTGATCTTGCCGTCCCCCAGGCGCAGACCGTCGCGGGCCTTCATCAACGCGTAGGGGATCTGGCTCATGTTCTCCATGCCGCCGGCGATGATGCACTCCCGGTCGCCGACGCGGATGGCCTGGTCGGCCAGGGCCACGGCCTTGAGGCCCGAGCCGCAGACCTTGTTGATGGTCATGGCGCTCACTGTGGCCGGGATGCCGCCGTAGATCGAGGCCTGACGGGCGGGGTTCTGCTGCAGGCCGGCCTGGCACACGCAGCCCATGATGACCTCGCCGACCAGGGACGGATCGAGGCCCGTGCGTTCGAGGATGGCCTTCACGCAACCGGCGCCGAGCTCCGGTGCGCGGACCGGGGCCAACCCACCCTGGAACCTGCCGATGGGCGTGCGGACGGCCTCACAGATGACGGATCGTTTGCTCACGATTTCTCCTCTCAGTCGGCCAACTCGTGGCGGCCGATGACCATGCGCTGGATCTCACTCGTGCCTTCGCCGATGGTGCACAGCTTGGCGTCGCGATAGAAACGCTCGACGGGGTACTCGGTGGTGTAGCCGTAGCCGCCCAGGATCTGGATGGCCCGGTCGGTGACGAACATGGCCGTCTCGCTCGCGTGGAGCTTGGCCATGGCAGCCATGTGGCTGAAGGGCTCGTTCGCGTCCTTGAGACGGCAGGCCTCGTAGGTGAGTTGGCGGGAGGCCTGGATCTGGGTAGCCATGTCCGCCAGCATGAACTCGATGGCCTGGAACCTGGCGATGGGCTTGCCGAACTGGTGCCGTTCCTTGGCGTAGTCCCTGGCCACATGGAACGCCCCCACGGCCAGACCCAGGGCCACCGCGGCGATGGAGATGCGCCCGCCGTCGAGGGTCATCATGAAGTACTTGAAGCCCTCGCCCTCCTTGCCCAGCAGGGCGTCGGCCGGGATCCGCACATCCTCGAGGGTGAGGGGAGCCGTGTCCGAGGCCCGCATGCCCAGCTTGTCTTCCTTCTTCTCGACGGTGAAGCCCGGCGTGTCGGTGGGGACGATGAAGGCGCTGATGCCGCGGCTGCCCTCCGCCTCGAGGTCGGTCCTCGCGGTGATGATGAGGGCCCCGGCGTAGTGGCTGTTGGTGATCCACATCTTCGAACCGTTGAGGACCCAGTAGTCGCCGTCCCGGACCGCGGTGCTGCGCGTGCCCCCGGCGTCGCTGCCGGCCCCCGCCTCGGTGAGGCCGAAGCTGAGCAGGGACTCGCCACCGGCGGCGGGCGGCAGGAACTTCTTCTTCTGCTCCTCGGTGCCCAGTTCGGCGATGGGCCAGCAGCCCAGACTGTTGTGGGCGGCGAGGGTCAGGCCGTGGCTGCCGCACACCCGGGAGATCTCCTCCACCACGAGGGCATAGCTCGTCACGTCGGAGCCGACACCGCCGTAGGCTTCGGGGGTGGTCAAGCCCATGAATCCCAAGGCGCCCATCTCGCGGACGGTGGCCTCTGGGAACTCCCCCGTGCGGTCGATCTCGGCGGCAATGGGCGCCAGCTTGCTGCCGGCAAAATCCCGGGCCATCTGGCGGATCATCTTCTGGTTTTCATTGAGCAGCATATGGGTCTCCAGGCAGAAAGAAGCCCGCGAAAACAGCGTTCCGCGGCGACGCGTAGCGAGGGAATGGATCGGTTCCGGACTGTAGCGGATCGGGACGGCTGGTTACAAGGCAAAAAACCATGGAAAGGCGAGTGCGGACGCGGGATTTCGAAGATTGGCGACCACCCGGACCGGGGCTCCCTCCCCGGCCCGGGTGTGGTCCGCGACCCGATGGTGGCGGGTCAGCGGTACAGGGCCTTGGCCGCTCCGAAGCTCACGCTCTCGGTCCCCACCTCGCCGTGGCACAGATTCGATGCTCCCGGCGTGGGCGGGCACCCGGTGCCGGCGGGTATGCGGTCGCCGGTGTAGGGAGCGAGGGCGTCGAACAGGACCCATTCGGTGCGGTAAGTGTCCCAGCCACAGGAACGGTCGTCATCGGCTGCGTGGTCCGGATAGTCGACGCGATCGACGTCCTCGACAACCGGGGGATCGGTCCCCGGCACGACCCGCAGCAGCACGACCTCGTCGCCGCTGTTGTTGAGACTGAGACCGGCCGCGGTCACACCGTTCGCTTCCTGCCAGGCCACCGCCTGGCTGCCGAAGACGATGGTCGTCTCACCCGGAGCCAGAACACCCGACAGCACGATCCGCGGGGTGGCGACCGCCGCGTCCCGCAGCCCGTAGCCGCCGAGATCGAGGGACGTCGCCCCGGCGTTGAGGATCTCGATCCACTCGTCCCCGCGGAAATCGACGGCGCCGTCGCCGTCCCAATCCGACGCCGGGTCCGCGAGGATCTCGTTGATGACCAGTTGCGCGGCGGCCATCCCGGTGCCCGTCACCGCGAGGACGAGCACGAGGAGCCAGGTGGCCACGGCCACCGCAGGGGTTACCTTGAAGTTCATGTGAGGAATCCCATCCGGGAGGAGATCGTTGCATCGTGGAAGCTCTTCCCACCCAGCGAGAAACGGACCACGCCATGACCTTTCGCATCGGAGTGATCGGCGCGGGCACCCACGGGGCCCGTTACCTGCGCCACGCCGTCCGGGATGTGCCCGGTGTGGCGGTTGCCGCCCTCTGCCGGCGTAACGCGGATGCGGGCCGGGACCTGGCCCGGGAACTGGGATGCCGTCACCACCGGGATCCCGCCGATCTCGTGGCGGACCCGGACGTTGACGGTGTCGTCGTCTGCACGCCCCCGTCGAGCCACCATGCCCTGGGGACCCTCGTCCTGGACGCCGGCCTGCCCCTGCTCATGGAGAAGCCCCTCACGGGTACCCTGGACGAGGCCCGCGACCTGGCCCGTCGCGACGCTGCAGCGGACGCCCCCGACCTCATGGTGGCCCAGACCCTCCGCTGGAATCCGGTGCTGCGTCGGGTACGTGAGCTGTGGCCCCGCCTGGGTCGGGTCCACCACGTGCGCCTCGCCCAGCGCCTGGCCCCCACGGATCTTTCCTGGCAGCGGGACCCGGCGGTGACCGTCGGGGGTTCCGTGCTGCTGACGGGCGTGCACCTCTTCGACCTCGTGCGCTGGTTGACGGGGGCCGAGTTCGTCACCATCGACGCGCGCCAGGCCAAGGTCCTGAATCCGGCGGTGGAGGATTTCTTCCTGGCCCGGGGCGCCCTCACCGACGGCACGTGGGCCAGCCTCGAGGTCAGCAAATACACCCGCAGCCGGGCCGCCTGGCTGGAGGTCGTGGGCGAAGCGGGCCAGCTGCAGGCCGACTACCTCGGCGGCGGGATCATCCTGCGGGTGGACGGCGAGGAGGAGCGCCTCGACGTGGACGCCTCGTCCCCCACCCTGCCCCTGGTGCTGACCGCCTGGGCATCGGCCGCCCGGGACGGCGCCCCACCCCCGGTGACGGTCGCCGACGGGCTGGCCACCCTGGTCGTGGCCGACGCTTGCTACCGCTCCGCCGCCCTGGGCGCCGAGGTCGAGGTAGAGCCTTGACCACCCGCGCTGCCGTCGTTCAGCGGCGCACACCCTCGCGGTAGACCGATGTGCCTTCCGCCATGACCGGCGGGGCCGGATCCAGGACGAAGCTCAGCGTCCCTTCCCGCCCCTCGTCGAGGGGAGGTTCGCCGGTGAGGTCCCCCACCCACACTCCGGCGACCCGGTTGGCGACGAAATCATAGAGGCTCACCGCCCTCGGACGAACGACCAACCCCCAGCGGCGTCCGTCCCAGACCTGCCCCCACAGTTGTTCCTCGAAGACCGAACTCCCACGGAACAGTTGGTCCGGCGGGGCCAACCCGAAGAGGACCGCCAGGGGGAAGACCTCGCTGGTGATTTGCAGGTTCCATCGCGCGTCCGTGCCCGAAATGCGCACGCCATCCCCCGCGAAGATCACCGGTTCCGGCGCCACGGCTGACGCCGGGGCCACCCCGCAGCGTCGCCATTGCTCCGCACGGGCGGCCACGGCGGCGTCAAGATGCGCGGCCCCAT
>JAUUZX010000500.1 GCA_030592025.1 bacterium
AAATTGTTCGGCCTGCCCGTGCACATGTTCATCAACGGCGGCTTCGTCTGGCACTGGAAGTCCGCGGTGCAGGACCATGCCCAGGAGGTCGTCGTCAACATCAAGCTCTACTACACGATCCCGCTGCCGGTGCGGCTGAGGGTGGGCGCGGCCGAGGGCATCTCCTACGTGAATACGATCCCCTACGTGGAGGAGACCCAACTGGGCAAGAAGGGCTACAAGCCCAGCAAGATGCTGAACTTCCTGGACTTCTCGGCGGACTTCAACCTCGGCGACATCACCGGCGGCAAGGACATGAAGCACTGGTGGCTCGGCTACGGCATCCACCACCGGTCGGCCATCTTCGAGCACGTCCAGCACTTCGGGCGAATCAAGGGGGGAAGCAACTTCCAGACCGTGTATCTGCAGTGGCACTACTAGATCGTGAGCAGCAAACCTGAACGAGTGTGGTTTCCGGCGTCACGAAGGTCCGTTACCATGTGACGGATCAGTTGTCGGCAGCCATCCGGAACAACCATGGCATCCGGAACACCCATGAGAAGAGGGAGAAACGAAATGAACGGACTGCGACGCTTGGCCCTGGTGATCCTCGGTCTCATCCTGATGACCGCGTTCACCACCGACGAAGCGCTGGCCCAACGGCGCGGCGGCCGGACCAGCGGCGGTGGCGGCGGCCTGGCCGGCCCCATCGAGTTCAGCGCCACCTACGGTTCCATGTGGGGCGGCCACATCAACACCTTTAACGGCAAACTGCGCACCGCCACGGGCCCCAGCTACGGCTTCGCCCTCGACATCCCGGTGCACCCGGCCATGGCCGTCGAGTTGAGCTACACGCGCCAGGACGGCGCCCTCGACTACGAGAACCGCAGAGGCAAGACCACACTCACGGACATGTCGGTCAACTACTGGCAGATCGGCGCCATCCGCGGCCTGCTCGACGGCAAGGTGCGCCCCTTCGTGACCACCAGCCTGGGCATGACCTACTACAGCCCGAGCGCGAGTTCCGTCGACGTCGAGGACGAGACCTTCAATATTTCTTCGGCGACCAAGTTCTCCTTAGTGCTGGGCGCGGGCTTCAAGACATACTTCGGTCAGGCTGAGAAGATCGGCCTCCGCGCCTCCTTCAAGGTACTGCCGACCCTCTACGACACGGGTGCCGGCCTCTGGTTCGGCTCCGGCGGCGCCAGCATCGGCGTGACCGGCAGCGCCGTCTGGCAGTGGGAAGCCGCCGCCGGCCTGACCGTGAAATTCGGGGTTTGACACCATGAAACAATCCCGTATCCCATGGACATGCCTGATGGTCCTGATGGTCCTGGGCTGCCCCGCGGTGGCCCAGGACGACGCAATCCTAGGCGACGACACCCACGTCTGGCCCAAGACCCTGAGCGGCGACAAGGGCGAGATCATCATCTACCAGCCGCAGGTCGAGTCCTTCGTCGGCGACATGCTCGAGTCGCGCGCCGCGGTCGCCGTCAAGACCGCCGACCGTGAGGAGATGATCTTCGGCGCCATGTGGTTCGAATCCCACCTGGCCACCGACATGGAGACACGCACGGCGACCCTGGTCCGCACGAAGGTCACCGCCACCAACTTCCCCGATGTGGAACAGGATCTGGTGGACAAGCTGAGCCGCTACCTGGAAGAGGAGATCCCCACCTGGGATTTCGAGATCTCCATCGACCGGCTGCTGGCCTCGCTGCCTGATGCGGAAGGATCCGATCAGGGCTTCGAGGGAGACCCACCGCGCATCCACCACCGCACCGCACCGGCGATGCTCGTCCTCATTGACGGCGACCCGATCCTGGCCGAACTGAACGGTTTCGACCTGGAGTACGTGGCCAATTCGGCCTTCTTCATCGTCAAGGACAAGAAGTCCGGGTTCTTCCTGCGCGGCAGCGGCATGTGGTTCGCCGGCGACGACATCGGCGGCCCCTGGCGGCAAACGGAAGACCTGCCCCCCGAGGTGGCGAAGGTCTCGCGGAAGATCGACGAGGAGGAGGCCGCCCAGACAGCCGAGCAGTCCGAGGACGCGACGGCCCTCGGCCTCGAACGATCCGCCGACGAGCCCGCGCCGGAGATCATCGTCAGCACCGTCCCCGCGGAATTGATCGTCACCGAAGGCGAACCGGACTTCGCGTCGGTCGAGGGCACGCAGCTGCTCTACCTCAGGAATACCGAGAGCGACGTACTGATGGACATCGCCAGCCAACGGTACTTCATCCTGGTTTCCGGACGCTGGTACCGCGCGAAGGACCTCACCGACGGCCCATGGGAATTCGTCACCTTCGAGGACCTGCCGCCGGGCTTCGCCGATATCCCCGCGACCTCGGACATGGCCACGGTATTGGCCAGCGTGCCGGGCACGACCGAATCCCGGGAAGCCCTCCTCGAGACCCAGATTCCCCAGACGGCCGAGGTGGACCGCAAGACCGCCACCTGCGAGGTCCAGTACGACGGGGACCCGAAGTTCGAGACCTGCGGCAAGGGCGTGTCCTACGCCCTGAATACCGACAAGCCGGTGCTG
>JAUUZX010000335.1 GCA_030592025.1 bacterium
CGAGGACTACATCCAGGTGCAGCGCAGCGGCGACGTGCCCGGGAACTTCTACTTCAGCGCGGACCGGACCCGGATCACCTTCACCCCGGACGGCCCCTGGGGCTACGGAGACAACGTCTCAGTGCTCATCGCGCGGATGATGATCAGCGAGCGCGGCGTGATGATGTCCCAGGCCGAGAACTTCTCCTTCGGCTTCGAGGAGGCGCCCGACTTCGAGGTGCTCGGCACCTCGCCCGACGACGGCGAGACCGACGTGCGGCGGCAGCTCGCCGACGGCGGGGCCACCCCGGTGGTGGTGCGCTTCAGCGAGCCGATCGACGGGAGCATCCCCAGCGACCTCGACACCCACGCCGAGGTCCTCGACGGCGACGACGTCGCCATCCCCGGCAGCTGGTCGCTGGGTGGTGGCCGCACCCTGGCGACCTTCGAGCCGGACGCGCTGTGGCCCTACGACGAGACGATCACGGTGGCGCTGTCTAGCACCATCATCAGCGAGCGCGCCGTGCCGCTGTCCAACACCACCTTCGACTTCGACATCGAGCTGCCGCCGGGGCTGATGGTCACGGCCACCGATCCGGCCGACGGCGCCGACTACATCCCGCGGGAGGAGCTGGGCAACCCCAAGACCATCGTGGTGACCTTCAACCAGGCGGTGGACGACACCTACGACCTCGACGCCAATCTCGAGGTGGACGACGGCGCGGCCGTGGCCGGCACCTGGGCCCTGAGCGCGGCCGACTCCGTGGCCACCTTCACGCCGGACAACCCCTGGGGCGCGGGCGACACGGTGACGGTGACCATCCCCGACGACCTGCCCGCGGACGCGGGCGGCACCCTGGGCGCCGACCACATCTTCGACTTCACCCTCGAGCTGCCGCCCCTGCACGTGATCCGGAGCGAGCCGGTGAACCTCTCCACCGGCGTTCCCGTGGACGCGGACGCGCCGCGCACCGAGATCGAGATCGAGTTCAACGAGGCCCTCGGCGCGGCGGTCACCAACACGAATCTCGACAGCACGTACGTCACCTCCATGGTCTACGACCCCGACGGCGCCTCGGTGCCCTTCACCGGCGACTGGACCCTGGACGGGACCCGCACGGTGATCACCTTCGTGCCGGACAACGACTGGCTGCTCTCCCAGATCGCCGAGGTGACGGTGAGCGCCACCCTGCCCGGGACCAGCGGCGGGATCCTGGGCGCGGCCTACGAGCTCCGCTTCACCCTCGAGGACCCGGCCCCCCTGACCCTGGTCAGCCAGGCGCCGAGCCCGGGGGCGGTTGATGTGTCCTCGGCGGCGGACCTGGTCTGGACCTTCTCGCGGGCCCTGGACCCGGCCTCCCTGGACGGCAACCTGGACGTCCAGCGGGTCGGCGGCGGCGGGGGCAACCTCTGCAACCCGCTCACCCCCGGCCGGGTGGTCCTGACGGCCGGCGACACGATCATGACCTGCGACCCCGACGACGCCGAGCTGCTCGCCGGCGCCGAGCTCCAGGTCACCCTCTCCGGTGGCGACGTGACCACGCTCCGGGCGCCCGACGCCACGGCCGGGGGCGGCTTCCTCGGGGGCGACGTCACCTACAGCGTGTTCGTGGCCCTGCCCTTCAGCGTGCTGGCCACGTACCCCGAGGACACGGTCACCGGCGTGCCGCACTTCAGCGGCGGCAACCGCACCGTGCTCTACGTGGCCTTCAGCGAGGAGGTCGACGGGGTGCTGGACGACACGACCATCGACGCCTTCTTCGACGTGGACGACGGCGCCGCGGTGGCCGGCGACTGGGTGCTCGGACCGGCCCGGGCCACGGCCGAGTTCACGCCGACCGCGGACTGGGACTTCAACCAGGCGGTCACCGTGACCGTGGATCAGACCCTGGAGAGCGCGCGAGGCGCGGCCCTGGGGGCGGACCATCCCTTCAGCTTCACCTGCGAGGACTTCCCACCGCTGGCCGTGACCTGGACCGATCCGGGTGACGGCGCCACGGACGTGGCCCTCGATGACGGTGGCGGGCCCTTCGTCGTCGCGGTCCACTTCGACCAGCTCCTCGGCGGTGCCGATCCGGACACGGCCGCCTGGACCATCGAGTACACCAGTGACAACCACGCCGTCGCCGGCACCTGGAGTGTCGAGGGCGGGGGCGCCGAGGTCTGGTTCACCCTGGACGAGGCCACCGAGGGCGGCTGGCGCGGCGGCGACACCGTGGCGGTCACGGCGCCGGTGGACGCCGCCCTGCAGAGCGCCGACGGGAAGTCACTGGCCGCGGAGTTCGATTTCGACTTCACCTTCGCGGTGGCACCCGCGCTGGCCTTCGTCGCCTCGGTCCCGGCGAACCTGGACGTCGGGGTGGCGATCGACGCGACCGTCACGGTCACCTTCGACGCCTCGATCCACCCCGGCGCGATCCTGGACGCCGCCGCGAACCTGACCGTGGTCGGGGCAACCAGCGGGTTGAACGGCGGGACCTGGGCCATCGACGGGGGCGACGACACCCGGATCATCTTCACGCCGGCCGGCAACTTCACCAACAGCGAGGTGGTGACGGTGACCCTGCCCGCGGACGCGGCTCAGCTGGCGAACGTGTGGAGTGGCGCGCTGGGCGCGCCGGAGGTCTTCGGCTTCACGATTGTGCCCTAGGCGGCCGGCTCCGGCCTACCGGGCTTTCTTCATCGTCGGCTTGCGCACGTCGCCGCGGCCCGGCGCCATCTTGAGCACCTTGGGCAGGCCCTTACCGCCGGGGATGAGCTTGGGGACGATCTTGGCCGCCGGCTTGTTCTTGCCCGCCAGCTCGTCGTCGATCACGGCCTTGAACTCCTCGAATGGCTTGGCGCCCTTCAAGTAGATCCCGTTGACGAAGAAGGCCGGCGTGCCCGAGGCGCCCAGCTTCTCGGCCTCGGCGGTCTCGCGCTGCACCTGGGGCTTGAACTTGCGGCTGTCCAGCGCGGCCTTGAACTTGCTCATGTTCAGCCCGAGGTCGCCGGCGTAGCGCTCGAGGTCCGGGCGCTTGAGCTGCTTCTGGTTCTTCCACAGCACGTCGTGGTACTCCCAGAACTTGCCCTGCTCGTGGGCGGCCAGCGTGGCCTCGGCGGCCAGCGGCGCGTCCTTGTGGAAGGCCAGCGGGTGCTGCTTGAAGGCGATGCGCACCTTGTCCCCGTACGCCTTGGCCACCTGGTCCATGGTGGCGGCGCCGCGGGAGCAGTAGGGGCACTGGAAGTCCGAGAACTCGATGATCGTGACCTTGGCGTTCTTGGGGCCCTTGGTCGGCGCGTCACCGACCGAGACGTCCATCTTCAGCGCCGACATCACCTGGCGAGTGGCGCCGTCCTTGGTCAGCTCCTCGTAGATCTTGGCGCGCTTGACGCCATTCTTGAGCAGGGCCTTGGCCTTGGCGATCTCCTCGTCGATGATCTTGGCGAAGCGGTTGATGGGCTGGGCGCCGGTCATCTTGCGGCCGTTGACGTACGCGTTGGGCGTGCCCCGGGCGCCGATCTGGCGGGCCAGGTTCTGGTCGGCCTTGATCGAGGCGTCGAACTCG
>JAUUZX010000249.1 GCA_030592025.1 bacterium
GGCAACCTGCCGGCCGTGATCGTCGCGGCCCTCCCACACGAGTTCGTGGTGACCGGCCCCCAGCGGACCGCCGGCCAGCGTGCGGACCAACTGGCCGCGCAGGTTGTAGAGCCGCAGGTCCACGCGCTGGCTTCGTGGCAGATCCAGCGCGAAGGTCGTGCGCGGGTTGAAAGGATTCGGGAACACGCTCAGGTCTGAACCCGCGGCTACCGGTACGGCAGAAGGCATGTTGAAACCGTTCCACCCGGCAAACAACATCACTTCCCGGATGAGTTGGGCCGTCTGGGTGTCCTCGCTCGGGATCCCCTTGTTCGCCTCTTCGTTCTGGAGCCCACTCAGGCCGTAGGGGAAGAAGACCACCTTGCTGTCGTTCGGCATGACATTCGCGACCGCAGCTGCGTACATGTCGATCGGCGCACCATTCTCGTCCAGGTAGGCGGCCACCCGCACACCGCTGCCGACGGTCGTGATCGCGTCGAAATCACCCGTATATGGACAACCCGCGCTGACCATCCAGCCGTCCGTGTCGATGAAGATCGGGTTCGAAGGCTCGGGCGCGACGCGCGGGACAATCGTTCGGCCAACCAGATGGGTCGTCCGCCAGTCAAGAGGATCGACTCCGGCGACTGTACTCAGGAAAGCCGCTCCATGGGCCGTGCGGCTCAAGTCCGTCGCGAGATGGTTGCCGCACATCATGAGCGTCCGTCTCCCCGAGGCAAGCCAATCCTCGAACAGGCCGAGGTCGTCGTTGTCCGACGTGCTCGCCGAGGTCAGGGTGTTGAAGGACGCCGATCCGCTGGTGTACAGGATCACATCGTAGCCGGCAAGGAGTGCCGTTGTTGCACGGTTGCCGAGCCCGTTGGTGCCGCCACCGGACCTGGTCCAGTAGATGTCCACGCCATCTCCCAACGTCATCCCCAAGGTGCGGAAGGCCGTACGCCACGATGCGTCATGACCGGAGGCCGAGTCGTTCCAGAATAGAACCCGCGGCTGTCCTTCCGGGGAATCCGTGACGGTGGGCAGAAACCGCAC
The DNA here is from genome assembly GCA_030592025.1 of bacterium. The sequence goes on from JAUUZX010000249.1 coordinate 1,033, forward strand.
CGTCGTTTCCGGCGGATATGACGAAGTATCGGTGAAGTCCTCGAAATCGGGCGCGGACGGCCAGACATGGGTCAGGGTTGATCCACCGTCATCGGTGTCGACCAGGATGCGGTAGTGCACGATATCGCCGGGGAAGAAGAACTGATCCTCGGTCAGCGGAAACTCGAACACATCCGGCAGGCCCGTCGGCACGCCTTGAACAATGCCCGCATAGCGGTTCCCGGGGATCGCGCCAACACCCTCGGGGTGAACGCGGATCTGGTCCGTGAATACGCCGTTGGCCGCCACGAGAATCGCCATCCGCGGCGTTCCGGAGATCTGCCAACCCTGCCCGACGGCCTTGATCCGGAATCGCGGCGCCTGATAATCACCAGGCGAGACCGGACTCCGTGTTGCCTCAAAACGACACCCGTTGCTCGCTGGGTCGGTCATGTCGACGAAGCCCTGGTGCGGGAAACGGTCAGCGGGCAGGTAGCCCTGCTTCACCGTGATGCTCGGACGGATCTCGTTGCCGTAATAGAGTCCCACCATGTCGAAGTAGGGCCCCGGCGTTGCTTCGTTGCCATCCCATCCCCAGTAGGGTCCCATGTGGCGCACCCGCAACTCCACCTGCAGCCACCGGCGACCCGGGACCACGTAGCCATCGAGCTCCGCCCGGTGACGCAGCCAGCGGGGGCCGCCCGCGTACACGACGTTGTTGGACTGCCATTCTGCATTGTCCAGGTCGCTTGGATCCTCGCTCGCCGTGGAACGGACGAGCCACTGGTAGAACACGCCCGGCGAGTCGTTGTTCAGCGGCTCGTGGACGTAGACGTCGAACTCGAGATCGACGGAATCCTCATTGACCTTCCAGGAAATGGGCGGAGAGACGATACCGTTGTCGAGCAGGCGGTTGTCGTCGAACGTGCGCCCGCCTGTCATGTTCACGACGCAACCCTGCGGACCATAGATCCAGTTGACCCCGAAGGTACCACCCGTCTCGGGCACGACCACACCATCGTCAACGAAGGTGTAGACCCCTCCGCGATAGCTGCCGCATGGGTCCAGGTCGCCGGGAGCGGTGCGGATCTTGGCGAAATCGCCCATGCCCGGGTCCAGGTACTCGAACCAGGAGGTCGGACCCTCGAAATCGTCGTGGGAACACACGGCACCATTGATGGTCACGGTGACATCGTCCAGGTAACAGGCGCCGCTCGTCTCGTAGTAGCCGTCCTGGTCGCTCCAGCCGCCGTCGGATTCGAAGGACCAACGCAGAAGCACGGCCTCTCCCGAACCGAATTCCGTGTCCAGCTCGTGGCGCGCGAGCGTCGCCGTACGGTCCACTTCAATCGCGGTTCCGATACCGTCGTATGTTGCGAGATCATCCCAGATGCCCGCCCGTCTGATCTGCAGTCTCAGGTAGTCGTACACGGGTTCCGTGTCCACATCGATCAGGGCCTCGACGCGCACAACGATGTCCTCGGCGCCGAAGTCGACGGCCTGCCGCCAGAAGAGCTCGGCCGTCCAGTTGTTGCCGTAACCGGGATCGCCGTCGAAGTAGTCGCCACACCACATGGTTTGGTTGCCGGGAGCGCCGTGGGCTTCGACCCGCCATCGCAATTCCGTCTCGGCGGTATGATCGACGCTCGTCCAATCCTGCCATTTGGGGGAAGGGCCCCCGTCGCCGACCACGTAGCGAATGCCCGGCGCCGGATCCATGGCGTCCTTGTCCAGCGAAGTGATCGGGACCGCGCATCCGGCCGCTTCGGCCTGCACGATCGAGACGTCGCTCGAGGGCAGGTTCCGGGGCAGGGCCGGCTTGTCGTAGGCGAAGAGAAACAGCGCCGTGGCGGAGAGGGCGAGGCAAACAGGCTTGCGGGTGATCATCATTTCTTGTCCTCCCGAAAGTGCCGATTTCGTTTCCGGGGCCGATTGCCCTGGCGTCGAACTGCGGTCACGTCGATCTGGAAGGACAACGACCCCGGACCGACTTTTCGGAGCGGCAAACACGAATCGCCTCCGCCTTGCGCTCACCCGGGTCCTGCTTACCATGAAGCCGTACTCACACCCCCATGCAAGGACGTCCCCCGTGCGCCGCATGCCGCTGCTGTTCCTCATACTCTTCCTGGCAGGTTGCCCCATGAACGACTCCGCCAACAGCGCCGCCTACGACGGTCCCCGCACCCCAGCGGCCATCCGCGAGCACGGCAACCACCTGGCCGGCGAGCCCTCGCTGTACCTGCGCCAGCACGCCCACAACCCCATCGACTGGTACCCCTGGGGCGAAGAGGCGCTGGCCAGGGCCAAGGCCGAGGACAAGCCCATCTTCCTGTCCATCGGCTACTCGAGTTGCCACTGGTGCCACGTCATGGAGCACGAGGTCTTCGAGCACGACGACGTGGCCGAGTTCATGAACGACCACTTCATCTGCATCAAGGTCGACCGGGAGGAACGTCCCGACCTGGACACGGCGTACATGACCGCCGTCCAGATGATGGCGGGCCGCGGCGGCTGGCCCATGTCGGTCTTCCTGACGCCGGACTTGAAGCCCTTCTACGGGGGCACCTACTTCCCCAAGCGCCAGTTCATGGAGCTCACCGACCAGATCGCCACGGCCTACGTCCAGGAGCGCGCGGGCATCCACCAGCAGGCCTCCCAGGTCGCCGCCCAGATCAAGAGCCGCATGGACGTGGCCGCCGGCAGCGCCACCCTGACCCGTGAACTGGTCATGGGGGCCGTCGCCAGCTCCCAGCAGGCCTACGACCCCACCTTCCACGGCTTCCGCCAGCAGCAGAAGTTCCCCACCCCCATCCGCTGGCGTTTCCTGCTGCACCAGTACCGCCGCACGGGCGACGACAGCCTGGGCAGGATGATCACCAGCACCCTCGACGCCATGCAGGGCGGCGGGCTCTACGACCACGTGGGCGGCGGCTTCCACCGCTACACCGTCGACAGCCGCTGGACCGTCCCCCACTTCGAGAAGATGCTCTACGACAACGGCCAACTCGCCGGCCTCGTCCTCGAGGCGGGCATGGTCTTCGAGCGCGCCGACTGGACCGCCACGGGCCTCGACGTCCTGGACTTCCTCATGGCCGAGATGCGCGCCTCCGACGGCGCCTTCTACGCCAGCTTCGACGCCGACAGCGGCGGCGAGGAGGGCACCTACTACGTGTGGTCCCGCGCCGACCTGGCCACGGCCGTGGGCGAGACCGACGGCCCCGTCCTGGCCGACCTGCTGGACGTGAGCGACAAGGGCAACTTCGAGCACTCGGGCAAGAGCGTGCTCACCCGCAGGGCCGACCTGGACGCCGTCGCCTCGGCCCACGGGCTGACCACCGAC
>JAUUZX010000463.1 GCA_030592025.1 bacterium
AGGCCGCCTGCGCCGCCGGCGCCACCAACTGCGCCGTGACCAAGGTCGCGTCCAAGGCTGCTCTGGCCGACATGCACAAGTGCTGCGCCAGCGCCGTCGAGGCCGGCAAGGGTTGCTGTGGCAAGGACGCCGACGGCGTGAAGGCCTCCTACCTGGAGAAGGTGGCCTTCCACCAGGCCGCCGCCACGGTGAAGGCCGACATGCACAAGTGCTGCGCCGGCGCCCTGGCCGAGGGCAAGGGCTGCTGTGGCAAGGACGCCGCTGGTCTGAAGGCCGACTACGATTCGAAGGTCAAGAAGGCCGCCAAGGCCACGAAGGTGGCCAAGCTGTAGGCTGGGCCCCGGGACTTGCTTCGGCAGGGACGATGAAGCGCGGGAACCGTGGGGTTCCCGCGCTTTCTTTGTTGAAGCCTAGTTCTGGTCCCCACCCCCTTCATGGCTTATCTTCATCTCCGGTACGCGCCGCCGCCCATGGGAGGCGCGCTGATCCGCTGACGTCTTTCCCGAGGAGCCGCTGCCATGCGTCGTCTTGTTTTCACCGGAGCCCTGATCGCCCTCCTCGTCGCCGCCTCCGGTTGTGGCCACGTCGCCGGCAACTACCCCGTGCCCAAGAAGCGGCCGCCCGCGCTGCCGGATACCTACGAAATCCGTGGCGAGACGGTCCCCGTGGTGTGGGAGCGCGCCGGCAAGATGCGCGCCTTCGCCATGGGCTGGCTGGACCCGCAGCAGATAGTGCCCAGGCTCGAGAAGGCGATCGCGGGCGGCTACAGGGAGGGCGAGAAGGAACTTCGCATCCTGAAACCCCTCGCCGACAAGAACAAGGTCCTGTTCAACGCGGCCTTCTTCCTGACCAAGGACGGCGAGGTGCCCATGCGCAAGGGCCAGCTCGAGATCACCTTCAGCGACGGGTCCAAGGTGCGGGACGGCGGCGCCATGTTCCGCGAGTTCAAGAAGTCCCAGATGAAGGTGCACGATTCGCGCAACAAGACGATCAAGCTGCGCCACAAGTACTCCACCGAGCGCGGCAAGCCCGTGGTGCTGTCGATCATCCTGCCCGCCGACTACCTGAACAAGGACGTGACGCGGGTGGGGTACGCGCGCTAGACTCCCGTCCCGACGCGACCAGTCTGCAGCGATATCGGCCGGCGGCGGTTCCCTACCACCGCCGGCCTTTTTTATTTCGAAAGGAATGCTCCATGAAGCTCACCTTCCATGGCGCCGCCCGCACGGTTACCGGCAGCCGCCACCTGCTCGAGGCCGCCGGCCAGCGCATCCTCGTGGACTGTGGCCTGTTCCAGGGCCTCAAAAAGTTGCGCCGCCTGAACTGGGAGGATCCGGGCTTCGAGCCGGGCTTCCTCGACCGTCTGGTGCTCACCCACGCCCACATCGACCACACGGGCTACACGCCGCGGCTCATGAAGTACGGCTTTTCCGGGCCCATCCACTGCACGCCGTGCACCGCCGAACTCGTCGAGCTCATGCTCATGGACTCGGCCCACATCCAGGAAGAGGACGCGTCCTACGCCAACAAGCGGGGCTACTCGAAGCACAAGCCCGCCGAGCCCCTCTACACCTCCCACGACGCCTGGGCGGCGCTCAAGCTGCTCGCCCCCACGGACTACGGCCACTGGCTCAAGTTCGGCCCGGGCGTGCGCATGCGGTTCCACAACTCGGGGCATATTCTGGGCGCGGCGTTCGTCGAGTTCCGCATCGCCCACGAGCACCTGGAAAAGGCCCCCGCAGACGCCACCGTGAACGAGGGCGAGACGACCATCATCTTCAGCGGCGACATCGGCCGCTACGACGTGCCGCTCCACGTCGACCCGGATCCCCTGCCGGACTGCGACGTGCTCATCACCGAGTCCACCTACGGCACGCGGCGCCACGAAGCCGAGCCCGTGCTCGACCAGATCCGCGAGGAGTTCGCCCGCACCGTCCACAAGCGGGGCGTCGTGCTCATCCCCAGCTTCGCCGTGGGGCGCACCCAACTCGTGGGGCTCATCCTGCGCGAACTCATGCGGGACGGCGACCTGCCCGAGATCCCCATCCACATCGACAGCCCCATGGCCATCGACGCCACGGCCATCTACTCGCGCTACCTCTACCACGGGGTCCTGGACGACGACATCACCGACGACGGTCGCAACCGGCTCTTCCCCCGCCAGGTGCAGCTGCACCGCACGGTCCACGAGTCCAAGCAACTGACCGCCATGGACGGTCCGCGGGTGGTCATCGCCGCCAGCGGCATGATGTCCGGCGGCCGCATCCTGCACCACCTGAAGCGGCGCCTGCCCGACCACCACAACCTGATCCTGCTGACGGGCTACCAGGCCGTCGGCACCCGTGGCCGCGCCCTCCAGGACGGCGCCGCCACCCTGCGCATGCACGGCGAGAACATACCGGTGAAGGCCCACGTGGGCGGCATCGAGGGCCTCAGCAGCCACGCCGACCGGGCGGAAATCATGCGCTGGATCAAGAGCGCCAAGCGGCCGCCGCGTCGGGTTTTCGTGGTGCATGGCGAGGAGAAGACGGCGCGGGCGTTGGGTGAGCTGATTCGGCAGGAGACGGGCGCGCATTTCGAGGTGCCGGAGTTGGGGCAGGGTTTCGAACTCATCTAGCGGTTAGTGAGTTGGAGGCTTACGAGGAGTAGGTGCCGGAACGGCACAGCGAATCGGGCCCGTCCGGGCCCGAGCAAAGAAGGGCGCCCCTTGCGGGGCGCCCTTCAAGCGCTG
>JAUUZX010000280.1 GCA_030592025.1 bacterium
CTGGCCATGCGCCGGGGCGAGAAGGAGAAAATCCTGCGCCTCCACGTGGAGCCCGATGAGGACCGCGCCGCCGCCCTGGTCCGGGGCCGTTTCGTGGGCAACAACGGTGCGGCGGCCGAGCAGATCGCGTTGGCGACGGCGGACGCGTACAAGCGCCTGCTCTCGGTAGCCATGGAGACGGAGATCCGGCTGGACCTGAAGAAGTTCGCCGACGAGGAGGCCATCGGCGTCTTCGTGGAGAACCTGCGCCAGCTCCTGCTGTCTCCACCCCTGGGCCCCAAGCGCGTCCTGGCCCTTGATCCTGGTTTTCGCACGGGCTGCAAGCTGGTCGTCCTGGATCGGCAGGGGAAGCTGCTCCATCACGAGGCCGTCTTTCCCCACAGCGGCAGCCGCCAGGCCGAGCAGGCGGCCACCGTCGTGACCAAGCTGGTGAAGCAGCATGACGTGGAGGCCATCGCCGTGGGCAACGGCACCGCCGGCCGGGAGACCGAGGCCTTCGTCCGCAAGTTGGATTTGCCGGCATCGATCCCGGTGGTCATGGTGCACGAGTCGGGGGCCTCGATCTACTCGGCCAGCGAGGCGGCCCGCAACGAGTTCCCCGACCATGACCTCACGGTGCGCGGGTCCGTGTCCATCGGTCGCCGCCTCACCGACCCCCTGGCCGAGTTGGTGAAGATCGACCCCAAGAGCATCGGCGTGGGCCAGTACCAGCACGACGTGGATCAGGCCGCCCTCAAGCGCAGCCTGGACGACACGGTGGTCAGTTGCGTGAACGCCGTCGGCGTCGATGTGAACACGGCCAGCGCCCAGTTGCTGGCCTACGTGTCGGGCCTGGGGCCCCAGCTGGCAGCGGCCATGGTGACCCGGCGGGACGCGGAGGGGCCCTACACCGATCGCAAGCAACTGTTGAAGGTGCCGCGGCTCGGGCCCAAGGCCTTCGAGCAGGCGGCGGGTTTCCTGCGCATCCCCGAGGGGGACCAGCCTCTGGACGCCAGCGCCGTCCACCCGGAGAGCTACGGCGTCGTGGCGACCCTGGCGGCGGATCTGGGCCGGGACGTGGCCGACCTGGTGGGTGACGAGCAGGCCCTGCGGGGCGTCGATCTGCAGCGCTACGTCACCGACACCGTCGGTTTGCCCACCCTCGAGGACATCGTCGCCGAACTGGGCAAGCCCGGACGGGACCCCCGCGACCCCTTCGAGGTGTTCAGCTTCACCGAGGGCGTCGACAAGCTCACGGATCTGGTGGTGGATCAGGTGCTGCCGGGCATCGTGACCAACGTGACGAACTTCGGCGCGTTCATCGACGTGGGCGTCCACCAGGACGGGCTGGCCCACATCAGCCAGCTGTCGGATCGCTTCATTCGGGATCCCGGTGAGGTCGTGAAGGTGGGGCAAAAAGTGCGCGCCCGAGTCCTGTAAGTGGATCTCGAGCGCAAGCGGATCTCATTGTCGCTGAAAACCAAAGAGGTCTAGCGGGCCCACTCAGTTTACCGGGCCCCTCGATCTATCGGGCCCACTTGGAACCGGACCCCCGGCCCCGTCCGGCCCGGGCGCGCCCGCGGGCCGCACGGTCGGCGGCTTCCCGGCAGGCGGCGATGTTGGGGGAGTGGAAGCGCTGGTCCTCGATGATGATCAGAGGCGTGCGCGTGAGGTTCTCCACCCCGCGCAGCAGGGACACGTCCTCGAGGCCGCAGAGGGAAACCGCCACCCCCGCCCGTCCCGCGCGGGCCGTGCGGCCGATGCGGTGGACGTAGGCCTCGGAATCCTCGGGCAACTCGAAGTTGATGACGTGGGAGATGCCCTCCACGTCGATGCCGCGGGCCACGATGTCCGTCGCCACCAGCACGCGCATTTTCCCCTTGGAGAAGGAGTCGAGCGCACGTTGCCGCTGGCTCTGGCTCTTGTTGGAGTGGATGGCCTCGGCGCGGATGCCGCGCTGGTCCAGGAACCCTGCGATGAGGGTGGCGCTCTGCTTCGTGCGCGTGAACACGAGGATGCGCTCGGCGCTGCTGTCCTTCAGGAGATCCACCAGCAGTTCCCGCTTGTCCGCCTTCTCCACGAACATGACCTGCTGCTCGATGTTGTCGGCCACGGTGGCCGGGGGCGCGACCGATACGGTCTGGGCGTCGGTCTGCATGGTCGAGGCGAGGCTGCGCACGGCGGCGGACATGGTCGCCGAGAAGAGCAGCGTTTGACGCTCCTTCGGCATCTCGCTCTCCACCCAGCGCACGTCGTGGATGAACCCCATGTCGAGCATGCGATCGGCCTCGTCCAGGACGAAGACCTCGACCTTGCCCAACTTGGCGTGGCCCTGCTTCATGATGTCGATGAGGCGGCCGGGGGTGGCCACGAGGATGTCGACGCCGGCCTTGAGCTTGCGGATCTGGGGTTCGGACGGGACGCCGCCCAGGAGTACGCAGGTGCGCACGCCCACATGACGCCCATACTCGCGGATGTTCTCCTCGATCTGCAGGGCCAGCTCGCGGGTGGGGGTGAGGACCAGGGCGCGGGGGGTGTCGCCCTTGCGCGGCTCGCGTTTGGTGAGGCGTTCGATGATGGGCAGCGTGAACGCGGCCGTCTTGCCGGTGCCGGTCTGGGCCGTGCCGATGAGGTCGTGGCCGGCGGTGACGATGGGGATGGCAGCCAGCTGGATCGGCGTCGGCGTCTCGTAGCCGCAGTCGTCCAGGGCGCGCAATACGGGAGCGCTTAGCTCCAGGTCGGTGAATCGGGGGGTGGACATAGGCTCCTGCCTCGGTTGTCCGGGATCTGCGGCATTGTGGTCTCGGATCAGGCTCGGGATCAAGTCGGGTGCCGAGAAGCATGCGGGCAATCGCGGTTGGATGGCCGTCGGTCCCGTCGTGGAACCTGGCCGGATCGCACCAAGATAGGGTCTGGGCCCCCAAACGGCAACGAAAGGGTCCTTTTTGGCAACCTACTTGAACAGGTCGCCGAGCTTCTTCTTCGCCTCATCGGCGAGGCTGCCGGCCGCCTGGTTCGTCAGGGCGGACGTGTCGATCTTGAAGGTCGGCCTGGCCACGGTGCCGCCCATTTGCAGGGGCAGGCGCAGGCGGCCGGTGTCGCTGCCGCCCAGCAGGCGCGCCACGTCTCCAGCTAAGCCGCTGCCGGACATGAGTTTTTGCGACTGCTGCTCTGTCAGCAGCAGGCTCCCGGTGTAGGCGAGATCGCCGTCCATGCTGTAGGACCCGCCGATGGTGAGGTCGCCCAGGGCACCGACCCGCGTCGTCAGGTCGTCGAGGATCACGCGGCCGGCGTCCACCCGCACCGAGGTCGCGAGTTCCCGCAGGGCCTGCTCCGCGTCCAGGGTTTCGCCCATGCGTCCGGCGAGACTGCTGAGCCCGTCGTGGACCTTGCCGGAGGTGACGAAGCGGCCCTCGGTCATCTTCGCCAGGGAGTCGAGACTGATGGAGGTCTTGAGTTGATCCGGGTCCCGGCCCGCCGCGGCGAAGCTGCCGTCGAGGTCGAGCTTGCCGAAAAGAAGGCCGGTGAAGGGGGTGAAGCGGGACATGACATCGTTGGCCTCGACGCCGACGGCGGTGAAGCGTCCCTCGTAGGCCGGGTTCGCGAAGTCCTTCAGGTCCACGATCGTGTTCCCGGCGATGGTGCCCGTGAAGACGCCCCCGGTCACGTCGTCGAAGATCACCTTGCCGTCGGCGATGGTCACGGTGCCGTTGATGCCGGTGAAGTCGACACCGCTGTAGATGAGCGTGTCGATGGCGACGGTGCCGGCGCCGGTGAAGTCCGGCAGCCCGGTCAGGGCGGTGGCGGCGGTTGCGTTGTCGCGGGGCCCAGCGGTGGACGGTTCCGCGCCGGGGCTCGCCGCGGGGAGTATCCGGTCCACATCGACGCGGCCGGACGTGACGGTGAAGGCCAGATCCGGTGTTGCCACCGGCCCGTCACCCCGCTGGTCCGGGGGCAGGGACCAAGGGGGCAGGGCCCAAGGCAGCAGGTTGCGC
>JAUUZX010000467.1 GCA_030592025.1 bacterium
GGCGATCGTCATCTCCTACCAGGGGGACGGCGACCTGGCGGCCATCGGCACGGCCGAGACGATCCACGCGGCGACCCGCGGCGAGAACATCACGGTGTTCTTCGTCAACAACGCCATTTACGGCATGACCGGCGGGCAGATGGCCCCGACCACCATGCTGGGCCAGCGCTCGGCGACGACACCCCTGGGGCGGGTCGAGACCATGCACGGCAACCCCCTGCGCATGGCCGAGATGCTGGCCACGCTGCCGGCGCCCACCTACATCGAGCGCGTGGCCATCGGCAACAGCAAGCACGTGATGAAGGCCCGCAAGGCCATCCGCAAGGCGCTCCGGATCCAGAAGGAGGGCAAGGGCTACAGCTTCGTCGAGATCCTGAGCACCTGCCCCACGGGCTGGAAGATGGACCCCGTCGCCTCCCGCGACTGGCTCGTCGACGACATGACCAAGGTCTTCCCCCTGGGCGTGCTCAAGGACGAGTCCGACAACCGGGACGAAGGCAGCTGGGACCGTACCTTCGAGGGGTTCGTGCCCGAGAAGGTGAACGCGTACCTGGACCGCATGAAGAGCCCCTTCGACGTCGACGAGTCGCTGCCCCTGCCCCACGACCTGAACTGCAAGTTCGCGGGCTTCGGCGGCCAGGGCATCCTCACCCTGGGTCTGTTCCTGTCCCAGATCGGGATGCGGGCGGGCCAGCAGGTGAGTTGGTTCCCGGCCTACGGCCCGGAGATGCGGGGCGGCACGGCCAACTGCTCGGTCAACGTCTCGAGCGAGCGCATCGGTTCGCCCCTGGTGGATCATCCCAACGTGCTCGTCGTCATGAACCAGCCCTCGCTGGACCTCTTCGAGCAGGACGTTGTCGACGGCGGGACCATCATCGTTGATTCGACCATCGTCGAGGGCCGGCCCGATGCGAACCGCCTCAACGTGGTCGCGTTGCCGGCGAGCGGCATGGCCGACGAGGTGGGCACGCCCAAGGTGGCCAACGTGGTCATCCTCGGTGCGGTGGTCGCGGCAACCGGCGCCTACGAGCCGGAGTTCGTCGAGTCCACGCTGCGTGCGGTGATCAAGAAGCAGAGTCTGATCGACATGAACATGGAGGCGTTCCGCAAGGGATACGACTTCGTGAAGAACGGCGGCTGACCGCGAGGGCGGGCATCCCGGAGGACCGGTGAGACCGGGCCGGCCCACCCGCGGGCCGGCCCGGTTTGCGCTGGAGGGAGTACCATGATCATCGGAATACCCCGGGCGATGTCCCGGGACGAGTACCGGACGAGCCTGCCGCCGCGTGCGGTGGGCGTACTGGTGGACCGCGGTGCCACGGTGGTCGTCGAGCGCCAGGCCGGGCTGCGCAGCGGTTTCACCGACCAACAATACGAGGCCGCCGGCGCCGGCATCGTCTACGCCCCGGCCGAGGTGTGGGGCCGGTCCGACCTGGTGGTCCCGGTGGGGCCGCTGGTGCCCGAGGAATACGAACTGATCCGCGAAGGCCAGGTGATCGCGGCGCTGCTTCACCTGGCTGTGGCCGATCCACGGCAGGTGGAAGTCCTGCTGGAACGGAAATGCACGGCCATCGACCTGGCAACCATCCAGGACGACCAGGGTGGCCTGCCGGTGCTGCGTCCGCTGTCCCAGATCGCCGGACGCATGGTGCCCCAGATCGCCGCGCGCTATCTCCAGACCGACCAGGGCGGCCTGGGTATCCTGCTGGGGGGCGCGCCCGCCGTGCCGCCTGCCGAGGTTGTGATCATCGGGGCGGGCACCGTGGGCCGCAACGCCGTGCGGGCCTGCGTGGGGGCCGGCGCCCGGGTCACCCTGCTGGACAGCGACTTCGATCGCATCAGCGAGATCGACTGGACCTTCCCGGGACAGGTTACGACCTTCAAGGCCACCGAGGCCACCCTGCGCAAGGTCCTGGCCTACGCCGACGTGGTGGTGGGCGCGGTACTCATTCCCGGTGCGCGGACACCCCACCTGGTGAGCAAGGAGATGATCGGACTGCTGCGGGACGGCAGCCTGGTCATCGACATCTCGGTGGACCAGGGTGGTTGCTTCTCCACCAGCCGGCCCACCCGCTTGTCCGACCCCACCTACGTTGTGGACGGCGTCACCCACTACTGCGTGCCGAACCTGCCCAGCCTGGTGGCGCGTTCGGCGACCTACGCCGTGGCCAACGCGGTGCTGCCCCACGTGGCGGCCATGGTCGAGCTGGGTGTCGAGGAAGCCGTGGCGGCCGACCCGGCCCTGGCCCGCGGCGTCAACGTCCGGTCCGGACGCATCACCCACGCGGCGCTGGCCGAAGTCTACGGCTCGACCCCGGGAGGAACCACGTGAGCTGGATGCGGATCTACCGGGACCGGCTGAAGACGGCGGACGAGGCCGTCGGCGCCGTCGAGAGCGGGCAAACGGTTTACCTGGGCAGCGGTTGTGCGGCCCCCCATACCCTGATCGAGGCCCTGACCGCGCGCGCCGAGGAACTGCGGGGGGTCGTGATCGTCCATCATCTCACCCTGGGCGACGCTCCCTACATCCGGCCCGGCCTGGAGGAATCGTTCCGCTGCAACGATTGCTTCGTGGGGGCCAACACCCGCGAGGCGGTGAACGAGGGACGGGCCGACTACGTGCCCGTGCACCTGCACGAGATGCCGCGGCTCTTCCGCCGGGGCGCCATCGAACTGGACTGCGCCATGGTCGTGCTCAGCCCGCC
>JAUUZX010000358.1 GCA_030592025.1 bacterium
CAGGATGCCGGTCCGCGCGATGTAGGCGCCCACCATGACCGTGTTGGCCATGCGCGTGTTGCCCAGGTCGTCGGCGATCTTGGTGGCGGGCACTGCCAGCACCTCGATGTCCGTCCGCGTGGGTTGGATGTCGATGATGGTGGAGTCGTACATCAGCAGGCCGCCCGGCTTGACCTCGTCCTCGAATTTCTCGAGGCTGGGCCGGTTGAAGGCCATCAGCACGTCCGGGTGGGTCACGGTCGGGCTGCCGATGGGCTTGTCGCTGAGATTGACGAAGCAGTATGCGGTGCCGCCGCGCATCTCGGGACCATAGGACGGGATCCAGCTGGTCTCGAGGTCCTGTTCCATGCCCGCGTTGGCCAGCATGGCGCCAGCCGACAGGATGCCCTGGCCGCCGAAGCCAGCCAGCTTGATGGCCGGGTTGGCGTAGCTCGGCTTCCTGAGTTCCGTCGGGAAGACCTCGGGGTTCGGGCGGTCCAGGTCCAGTTCCTTGATCAGTTGCTTGTCGGTGGGCACCTCATGATCCCGGAACCAGGACTGGCGCTCCTCGCGGATATCCTTCTTCACGCCCAGCGGGAAGGCGGGGAGCATGTTCTTCTCCATCCAATCGTACTGGTCCTTCGGGTCGATCTTCCAGCCCGAGCCGCAGGCGCTCAGCATCTCGACCATGGAGAAGCCCAGGCCGTCGATCTGGCACTGCAGCGCGGTCCGGATGGCCTTGCGCGTGCGCGCGATGCTCTTGTTGCTCATGACAGCGGTACGCTCGAGATAGGTGGGGCCGTCGAGGGACGACAGCAGTTCCACCACCTTCATGGGCGGACCCTCGTTCTCGATGCTGCGGCCGTAGGGCGTGGTGGATGTCTTCATGCCCGGCAGGGTGGTCGGAGCCAGCTGGCCGCCGGTCATGCCGTAGATGGCGTTGTTCACGAAGAACACCGTGATGTGTTCGCCCCGGTTCGCCGCCTGCAGGATGTTGTTGCCGCCGATGGCCGCCAGGTCGCCGTCACCCTGGTAGCTGACCACTATGGAATGGGGATTGGCGCGCTTGATACCGGTCGCCACCGCCGGTGCGCGGCCGTGGGCCGCCTGGATGTTGCCGGTGTTGAAGTAGTAGTAGACGAAGACCGAACAGCCGACGGGACTGATCATGATGGTCCGATCGCCGATGCCCAGGTCCTCGATCGCCTCGGCGATGAGCTTGTGGATGACGCCGTGTCCGCAGCCCGGGCAGTAGTGGGTGTTCTGGGTGTCGCCCGGCTTGCGGTCGAAGTTCTCGTAGAAGCCCTTGGGCTTGGTCAGGATGAGCTTGGCCATGGGGTCCTCCTTACACCGTTTCGGCGGCGTAGTTCTTCTTCACCGCGACCAGGATTTCATCCACGGTCGGCACGTTGCCGCCCATGCGATTGTAGAAGTGCACCGGCAGCTTGCAATCGCTTGCCAGCCGGACGTCGTCGATCAACTGTCCCTCGCTCATCTCCACGACCATGTAGGAGCGAATGCGGGGCGTGAGCTCGGCGAAGATCTTCTTGGGGAAGGGCCAGAGCGTTATGGGTCTGAGCAGGCCGACCTTCAGGCCCTCCTCGCGGGCCAGGTCGACGACCGTGTGCAGGATGCGGCTGATGATGCCGTAGCCGACCAGCACCATTTCCGCGTCCTCCAGCTGGTAGCCCTCGTGCATTTGCTCGGCCGCCTCGATCTTCGCGTGCTTCCTGATGAGGTGGTGATTGTGCTCTTCAAGCTCGTCATTATCGAGGTAAATGGAGTTGATCAGGTTCCCGGATGTGGCCTCGTCTCCCTTCAGAGCCCAGGGCTTCTCGGGGATGTCCTTGATGGGCGCCGGGAATTCCACGGGCTCCATCATCTGGCCGACGAAACCGTCGAAGAGCAGCACCGTCGGGATGCGGTACTTGTCCGCCAGTGCGAAAGCCTTGATGGTCAGCTCGCATATCTCCTGGGCGCCGTTGGGCGCCAGGACGATCAGGCGGTAGTTGCCGTGCCCGCCGCCCTTGACGATCTGGTTGTAGTCCGACTGCTCGGGCGAGATGTTGCCCAGGCCGGGACCGCCGCGCATGACGTCGATGACCAGGCAGGGCAGTTCGCTGGCGGCCAGATAGCTCAGGCCCTCCTGCTTCAGGCTGATGCCCGGACCGGAGGAACCGGTCATCGTGCGTTCGCCCGATGCCGAGGCACCGTAGACCATCTGGATCGCGGCGATCTCGCTCTCGGCCTGCAGGAAGGTGCGGCCGGCGCGGGGAAAGTACTTGGCCGCCGCGTGGGCGATCTCGCTGGCCGGCGTGATCGGGTATCCGTAAAAAGACTGGCAACCAGCCAAAAGGGCCGCTTTGACGATGACGTCGTTGCCCTTGATGAATTCCTTGGCCATGAGGCTCCTCCCTAGTCGTCGGGGTATTCCGCGCCCTTTTTGTAGACCGTGATCGCGGCGGGTTCGGGGCAGGCGTAGAAGCACATGCCGCAGCCGGTGCAGCCCTCGCCCATGTAATTGGCGGGGTGGAAGCCCCTGCTGTTGAAGCTGGAGAGCTGTTCGAGCACATCTCTGGGGCAGGCCATGATGCACAGCCCGCAACCCTTGCAATGCTCGGGCGAGACCACGGTGATGGGTTTCTCCAAAATTCGGCTCATTGTGTCCACCTTTGCGAGGAAGCGTCAGGCCGGTTTCTTGCGGCTACCACCGAATCGACGGGTAGCTGAACTCAGATCAGACATAGCGGCCCAGTAGACTTTTCGACGACAAAATACGCCGTTTCGGGGCTCATGTCAACCGGGTGGGCCATGACGCCGACATTCCCATGTTAATGCTAAGCTGATCCTCTGTAATCAGATATGCAGGTCCTGATCCGCTTCGCGCTATCCCTCTATCTCTCCTGGATATCAAAAACAGTGATTGAGAGATATCGCAATCAATCGCCGGCGATGCCGCAAGTCGATTCCATGAAAAATGGCGGGGCCGGAGCCCCGCCATGCTATTTCATGTTCCGACCCGGATCTACTGGAGGTAACCGTCGTCGCTTCCGCCGTCATAGTCGTCCAGGTTCGGGCAACTGCGGGAGCAGCTCACTTCACTGCTTTCCTCCACCTCGTCGAGCGAGATGACGCGCTCGCCATCCACGTAGTCGCCGCAGGAATCGTCGGCGCTCCGGGAGCCGCCGGAGGAATCCGAGGACCCCTCGTCCGAGCTGTCGACGGAGGACAGGCCGCTCATGGCTCCGAGCATTTCCATCCGCTCCTCACCCATGACGGCGCGGGTCTCGGCCTGCTCCTCGCCTGCCGCGGACTGCGTGTCGGGCACGGCCTGCATCGTGGCGTGGGCCGAATCGCCGCTTTCCCGCTCTTCCAGCTTCCGATGATCCTGACGCGGCTCCTCC
>JAUUZX010000291.1 GCA_030592025.1 bacterium
GCCAAGGTGCCGGCCCTGGCCACGTCCTACCCCGAACTCGACCACAACGAGATCGTGGGTTGGGGCGAAGCGGCCGAGTTGCCGGGCCGGTTCGTGCTGATCACGCTGCGGGGGGGGGACGAGGATCCGCGGGTCGCCCGGCGCATCGCGATCACCACCGCGTTGCTCGCCGGCACGTTCACGTCCGCCCACGAGGTGACGGCGCGGGGCGAAGGCGCCCTGGCCCGAGCCATGTCCCTGGTCCAGTGGGGCGACGCCCTCAGTTGGCATCTGGCCGACCTGCGGGGGATCGACCCCATCCCGGTGGCGCGGATCGAGACCCTGAAGACCGAACTGGGTGCGCCGCCCGTCAACCCCAACGCCCCGGGGACGACGCCCCGGGACAGGAGCAGCGATACATGAAGGCCCTCATCCCCGCTGCGGGCGTCGGCACCCGGCTGCGCCCCCACACCCTGAACCGGCCCAAGGCCCTGCTGCCGGTGGCGGGCAAGCCCATCCTGGCCCACATCATGGACGACCTCACCGAGGCGGGCATCGACGGCTTCGTGCTCATCGTGGGCTACCACGGCGACGCTGTCCGCGAGTGGTTCGCCCGGGAGCGGCCTGAACTGGACATCACCTTCGTCGAGCAGACCGAACGCCTGGGCCTGGGCCACGCCGTGTGGACGGCCCGGGAGGCCCTGGGGGACGAGCCGTTCTTCTGCATCCTGGGGGACACGATCCTCAAGGCGGACTACGCCCAGTTGCTGGAGTCGTCCGCCAGCATGATCGCCGTGCGCGAGGTCGAGGACCCACGGCGTTTCGGCGTCGTCGAAATGGACGGGGACCGGGTGGGGCACTTTGTCGAGAAGCCCGACGTGCCGCCGAGCAACCTGGCCATCGTGGGGGCCTACCTGTTCCGGGACCCCGCCGCCCTTTGGCGGGGGCTGGACCGGGTTGTCACCGAGGACATCCGCACCCGGGGCGAGTACCAGCTCACCGACGCCCTGCAGATGATGGTGGAGGAGGGCGTGGCGTTCAACATCGTCACGGTCACCGACTGGTACGACTGCGGCAAGCGTGAGACCTGGCTGGAGACCAACCAGGTGCTGCTGGATCGCTTCGCAACGCCGTCTGACGGCCCCGGACTCGTGGATCCCGTCCACCTGGCGCCGGATGTGGTGGTCCGTGACGCCATCGTCGGGCCCAATGTTTCCGTGGGCCCCGGGGTGGTCATCGAGGGCGGGGAATTGCGGGACTGCGTTATCGGCGCGGGGACGCGACTCCACCATTGCCACCTCCACGACAGCCTCGTCGGCGAGTCCTGCAAACTCCACGGGGTTGACGGCACGGTCAATGTTGGCGATTTTACCGAGATTGTTTCAGGAAATACGAACCCGGCGGAGGAACGCCGGTAAGGCAGGAAGGGAACAACCGATGAGCGAGCGCTTTCTGTTCACCAGCGAATCGGTGACCGAGGGGCATCCCGACAAGGTCGCCGACCAGATATCCGACGCCGTCGTCGACGCCATCATGGCGGATGACCCGGCGGGTCGCGTGGCCTGCGAGTGCATGGTGACAACGGGCATGGCCGTGGTGGCCGGTGAGATCACGACCACGACCTACGTGGACATCCCGGAGATCGTGCGGGAGACCATCCGCGAGATCGGCTACCGGTCCGACGCCGGCGGCTTCGACGCCGACAGTTGCGCCGTGTTGACCTCCATCGACAAGCAGTCCCCTGATATCGCCCAGGGCGTGAACCCGGGGGGCGCCGGGGACCAGGGCCTGATGTTCGGCTATGCGTGCCGTGAGACGGACGTCCTCATGCCCCTGCCCATCACCGTGGCCCACCGCATGGCCCAGGAGTTGGCCAAGGTGCGCAAGGACGGCACCCTGCCCTGGGTCCGACCCGACGGCAAGACCCAGGTCACGGCCATGTACGAGGACGGACGCCCCGTGAGGATCGAGACCGTGGTCGTTTCGACCCAGCACGCGGAGGACGTCAGCAACGACGACATCCACGCGGGCATCGAGGCCCACGTCATCCGTCCGGTGCTGGCCCGCTTCGACATCGACCACGAGGGCTACACGAGCCACATCAACCCCACGGGACGCTTCGTCCTCGGCGGGCCCCAGGGCGACTGCGGCCTCACCGGCCGCAAGATCATCGTGGACACCTACGGCGGCAGCGCCTGCCATGGCGGCGGCGCCTTCAGCGGCAAGGACACCACCAAGGTCGACCGTTCGGCGGCCTACGCCGCGCGGCATCTCGCGCGGAACATCGTCGCGGCCGAATTGGCGGACCGGTGCCAGGTGCAGGTGGCCTACGCCATCGGTGTGGCCGAGCCCGTGTCCATCAACGTCGACACCTATGGCACGGGGCGGGTGGCCGATGCGGTCATCACGTCGGCGGTGCGCAAGGTGGCGGACATGACGCCCCAGGGCATCATCGAGCGCCTCCAGCTGCGCAAGCCCGTGTTCCGCCAGACGGCGGCCTACGGTCACTTCGGCAGGGACGATGTCCAGTTCACCTGGGAGCGGGAGGATCTGGTCGAGGCCTTGCGCAAGGCTGTCGGCTAGACGCCCGGGCAGGGAACAAAAGGAAGCGAGGCTCCCGGGAAGGGAGCCTCGCTTCCTTTACGTTGCCGACAACCAGTCGCCGGATCCGGGCCGCGGGTCAGTTGACCGTCAGGGTGACCGCGTCCCTCCGGGTCACGGCCCAGGCGGGGTAGGTCACCTTGAGTTCGATATCGTAGGTGCCGGCGGAACTGAAGGTGTGGGACGGTGACTTACCCAGGTAGGTGGCCAGGGTGTCGCCGTCCGTGGTGTCGATGACCATCCACTCCTGGACGAGGTTGCGGTAGTCGCCTTCCAGGTCCGGGTCGATCGCGCAGGAGGCGGCCCGGAAGTCGAAGATCATCGGGTCGCCGACCAGGCCGGTTTCCGGCGTGGTCGCGGCCTCGACCTGCATGCTGTCCGGAATGACCGACACCAGGACCGACGAAGAGGCGGTCTTGCCGTCGGGATCCTTGACCGTCAGGCTCACCGTGTACTCGCCGGGCTCCTCGTAGAGGTGGTAGGCGATGGACGTCGTCGCGGTGCCGTCTCCGAAGTCCCACGTGTACTCGAGGTTGTTGGCGCCACCGGTCGGGTCGCCGGTCTCGTTGCCACCGGAAGCAGCGCCGTAGGCGTCCACGCGAACCGGCACCACGCCACATTCCGGCGTGACCACGACCCTCGTGATTATTGGCTGGCTCTCTTCGTCACTGCAGCCGCTGAAGGCGGCCAAGGTCACCAGAACTGGCAACAGAAGCAGGATGAGGCGTTTCATCGGTATGCGAGTCTCCCTGTGGGGTGGCACGAATCCAGGAGCTCCGGAACCCCGTTCCGGACTCTTCCTGCCTGGTCGCTGTCAATGTACGAAGCTAGGCCTTTGGGATCAAGGAGTCCAGTCAAATCAGCGGCGTGCCCGGGCGAAGAGCGTGATGCACATGACGGCGTAGACGACGTTGCCCGACCACCCGGCCACCAGGGGCGGGACCGTCCCGCTGTGGCCGAGGGCCCTGCCGAAATTCATGAAAAGGTAGTAGCCGAAGCTCACGGCGAGGGTGAGCCCGAAGCCCGAGGCGATGGTGGTCTTGCGGGGCCCCGACGCCAGCACGATCCCCATGAGCACGACGATGAGGTTCACCAGGGGAAAGGCCAGGTTGAATTGGATGTCCACCAGCGCGCCGGTGGGGTCGCCTCCGGACTGGCGGACGAGCGCCACGTGGTCCCGCAACTGGCGGATGTTCATGTCCTCCCGGCGGATGCGGTCGCGATAGAAGCTCTTGGGGTCGACCTCCAGGTCCCGGGCCGTGAGGCGGTCGAAGGACGTGACGATCTCTTCATCGCCGTCGAAGACCCGGCGGGTGCCGTTGACGAGAGTCC
>JAUUZX010000211.1 GCA_030592025.1 bacterium
GCGAAGGGCGCGGCGAGCTGGCGGTAGAGGCCGATCCACAGGGGGAATGCGGGCTTCTTGAGCCCCTGCAGCAGCGACGTGTTCACGAAGAGAATGACGTAGGCGTACTCGATGAAGGCGGCCAGGCGCAGGTAGGGGGCGCCGATGGCCACCACGGCCGGGTCGTCGGTGAAGAGGCGCATCAGGGGCTCGGCGCCGAAGTAGATCAGGGCGGCGCCCAGCACCGTGACGATCGCGCCGTAGCCCAGGGCCCGGCGGACGGTTGCGCGCACCCGGTCGAAACGGCCGCCGCCGCCGTTCTGGGCCACCAGGGTGAGGGTGGCGACGTTGAGGCCGATGGTCGGCATGAGGACGATCTGCTCGATGCGCGTCGCCACACCGTAGGCCGCCACCGCCGCCTGGCCGAAATCGCTGAGGAACCAGGTGATGATGAAGATCCCCAGGGCGACGCTCATCATGTTCAGGCTGGCGGGGATGCCCTGGCCGGCGATGGCCCGCAGCACGCGCCGGTCCGGTCGCCAGTGGGCGCCGCTCGTCCGGTGGAGCAGGCCCGTGCGCCAGGCCCGGCGTCCCAGGAAGACCACGCCACCACTCTGGGCGAGGATGGTTGCGGCGGCGATGCCCTTCACGCCCATGGCCGGCAGGCCGAACCCGCCGAACATGAACCACGGGTCCAGGGCGAGGTTGGCGATGGAGGCGAAGATCAGGTAGTCGCGGAAACTGCGGGTGTCGCCCTGGGAGTTGAGGATGCCGTTGAACATGTAGAAGGTCAGGGTGAACCCGCAGCCCGCCAGGATCACGTGCATGTAGGCGAGGCAGATGTCGAGGTAGGCGTCGGTGGCCCCTAGCAGGCGGAAGAGGAAGGGCACGGAGGCGTAGCCGACAGCCATGACGAAGGCCGTGAGCATGACCGCCAGGATCAACCCCTGGCTGGCGATGCGGGAGGCCTCCCGTCGGTCACCGCGGCCGAGGGCGTCGCCCATGAGGGCCGTGGCGCCGGTGGAGAAGCCCGAGCCCATGGCGATGAGCACGAAGAACACGGGGAACGACAGGGAGAGGGCGGCCAGGGCGTCGGTGGACAGACGGCCGGCCCAGTAGGTGTCGACCACGTTGTACATGGTGTTGAAGAAGAAGCCCACCGAGGCGGGGATGGCCAGGCGCCTGACGAGGGCGCCCACCGGTGCGGTGACGAGGTCATCCTGGGCCGTGCCCCGGGCGGTGGTGTCGGACATGGAGGCGGTTCCTTCCCGAGACGGTCTGAGCCGGTGTCGGGTCAATATAGGTTCACGAAGGCCTTGTCACCCGGCGGTCTCTTCTATCTTCGCCTGCGACGTGTGTTAAACTTGTGCGTCGTTGATGGCTGCCCCGGACAGGGCACCGGGGAAGGAACGAGGATGGCCCTGAGCGGGATGAAATCCCCACGCATGCGGACGACGGCGGCTGTGCTCGCCGTCGTGGCGCTCGCGCTCGCGCTGTACCATACCGTGGGCATGCGCTCCACCTTCGACAGCGTCCGCTACGCCAACGTGGGCCACTGGATCGAGGCCGGCGAGGGCATCTCCGCTTCGGTCCTGACCGTGCCCGTGCAGGAGGGCACGCCGGCCACGGGTGACGGTCTCCACGCCTTCACCCTCCACCCGCCGGGGCTCTCCATTTTCTACGCCATGACCGGGGTCGAGCACCGCCTCGTCGCCCACCGGGTGCTGCACGTGATCTGCTACGTGGTCCTGGCCCTGGTCGTGCTGGTGATCGCCCGCGAACTCATGGGCGGCGCGGTCCCCGCGGCGCTGGTGACCCTGCTCACCTTGAACAGCCCCTACATGTTGGATCTGGTCCGCAACCTGTGGTCCGACCTGCCCTTCACGGTGCTCTTGCTGGGGGGGCTGGCGGCCACCATGCGGGCGGTCCACGAGAGGGCCCATTGGTGGCGGTGGCTGCTGGTGGCGTCGGCCTGCGCCGGTCTGGCAGTGGGGTTCCGTTTGCTGGGCCTGGCTTTGGGGGCGGTCTTCCTGGTCGACGCCGCTTTGGGCGTGCAACGGCGGGGTTGGCGGCACGGCCTGCTGCGTCTGGCGGCGGCGGGGGCCGTCGCGGGGCCGATGGTCACCGTGATCATTCTGCGCAATCTGCGCCTCGCCGGCGCGTTCGGCGGCACCGTACCCCGGGACTGGCCCCTGGTCACGACGCCAAGCGTTCTGCGTGCCTGGAATTTCGTCTCTTCGCGCCTGCTGGAGGCCTTCATGCCGGGGTTCGCCACCAGGGAAACGGCGGAGTATGTCGCTGCGGCCAACGCGAATCCGCGGGGGTGGGTGCTGGCCGGAGTCACGGTGTTTGCGCTCGTGCTGGTTGGGTTCGTGGTGGCCTTCCTGCGGCAGCGGGGCAAGGTGGCATGGCCGGACGCCACCCTGCGTGGCCGAGATGGTGTAACCTGGCTTGCCGTCACCCTCGCGGCCACCTACCTGGTCCTGGTCCTGGTGCCCGTGACCCGGCACATGGAGGTCGTCGCCGTCGAGGCACGCTACTTCGCGCCGGTCCTGCCGTTGCTTTGGGTGCCGGTGGTGATAGTGTTGTTCGGCAGTGGACGGCGATGGCTCGATCTGGGCCTGGGCGGCGTCGTGACCGCGATTTTTCTGGTCGGCGCCGTCGCCATGCACGAGCCCTACGACCCGCCCCACGGCGCCCTGCGCTCGGGGCTGGATTGGCTGGAGGCCAACGTTCCGGTGACGACACCGATCCTGACCAACGGGGGCAAGGTGCTGCTGGACGAGAAATTAGCGCGCCGGGTGTACCACCTGTCGGACTGGAATTTCAAGGCGGTCCTGCCCCAGGACATGCGCACGGAAGACGGGTTGCGCCGCTACCTCGAAGAGCGCGGCATCGGTTACATCGTCCTGTTCGGCCGGCCGGATCGCCGCAAGGCCTACTACTGGGGCGAGGCCGTCACCGGTCTGCTCGCGGGTCGGAGATGGGGCGAGTTCAAGGTCTACGGAGACCGGCGCATGAAGATCTACCGTGTGCCTGGCCCCGGTGAGGTCCTGCGGTCCCCGAAACGAAAAGGTCGGCCATGATCAATCGCATCCCGTTCAACAAGCCGTTCATCGCGGGCAGCGAACTGGAGCACATCGCGCGCTCGGTGAGCGGGGGCCACACGAGCGGTGGCGGCCCCTACATGAAGCGTTGCGAGGCGCTCCTCGAGGAGCGTTGCCATGCCCGACGCGTGCTGTTGACCACGTCCTGCACGTCGGCCCTCGAGATGGCAACCCTTCTGTGCGACGTGGGCGAGGGCGACGAGGTCATCTTGCCGTCCTTCACCTTCGTCTCGACGGCCAACGCGGTGCTCCTGCGCGGGGCCCGGGCCGTGTTCGTGGATATCCGTTCCGACACCAAGAACCTGGACGAGAACCTCATCGAGGCAGCCGTCACCGAGCGCACGAAGGTCATCCTGCCCGTCCACTACGCGGGGGTGGGCTGCGAGATGGACGCCATCGGCGACATCGCCCGACGTCACGGACTGCGCGTGGTCGAGGACGCGGCCCAGGGCCTCGGTGCGTCCTACAAGGGCCGTGCGTTGGGCACCATCGGCGACCTGGGCGCGTTCAGCTTCCACGAGACCAAGAACATCGTGTGCGGCGAGGGCGGCGCGCTCATCCTGAACCGGCAGGAGGACGTGCTGCGGGCGGAGATCATCCGGGAGAAGGGCACCAACCGCAGCCAGTTCTTCCGGGGCGAGGTCGACCGCTACACCTGGGTCGACGTGGGCTCGTCCTACATCTCGTCCGACCTGTTGGCCGCCTTCCTCTATGGCCAACTCGAACACATGGACCGCATCACCTCTCGCCGGCGCGAGATCCACGACATCTATGCCGCGCAAATGGCGCCCCTGGCCGCAGCCGGCCACCTGGAGTTGCCGGTGGTTCCGGACCACTGCGAGTCCAACAACCACATGTTCTATGTGCTTCTGGCCGATACGGCGACACGCACAGCCCTCATCGAGCATCTGGGCGCACGGGGCATCCTGGCGGTGTTCCACTACGTGCCGCTCCACACGTCGCCCATGGGAGAGCGGCTCGGCTACTCCGCAGGTCAGCTGCCGGTCACCGAGGACGTGAGCGGACGCCTGCTGCGCCTGCCGTTCTACTTCGAACTCACTCCCGACGAGCAGCAGGAAGTCTGCGAGACGGTGGCCGGGTTCTTCACGGGGAGGGAGTGATGGACCGCGTCCTCATCCTCGGTGCCGGCGTGTACCAGATGCCGCTGATCACGGCGGCGCGGCGCCTGGGCCTGGAGACCGTCGTGCTTTCCCGCCCCGGGCCCTACCCCGGCGTGGACGCGGCCGACATCTTCCTGCCCGTCGACACCACGGACAAGGAGCGTGTGGTGGCCGTGGCGAAGGACCACGGCGTGCGGGCCGTGGCCACCGCGGGGTCCGACACCTGCCTGCCCGCCCTGGGTGCGGTGGTCGATGCCATGGGTCTGCACGGCCCCGGCCTGGCGGCGGCCCTGCGCAGCGCCGACAAATCCATCATGAATACGGCCTTCGCCACCCACAGGGTGCCGGCGGCCCCCCAGGAAAGCTGTCCTTACCAGGCGGCGGCCCAGGGTTATGCGAAGGAGATCGGCAAACCGGAC
>JAUUZX010000341.1 GCA_030592025.1 bacterium
CGGGATCCGCAGCCTCTCCGTCGCCGTCTTCGTCGATGGCCACTACACGGCCGACGCTGAGAGCGGGGAGCCTGTATACACGCCGTTGAGAGACGAGGAACTCGGGCAGCTGCGCCGGATCGTCCAGACGACGGTGGGCTTGAACCAGGTGCGAGGCGACCAGATCGAGGTCGTCAACATGCAGTTCCAGCAGCACGGCGACGGGTTCGCGGCCGGCGGCGCCGGTGGCGGCGCTCCCGACTGGATCGGCCTCGTCACCCAGTACGGGGGCAAGGTCCTGCTGCTGATCATGCTCGCGGCGCTCGTCTTGACCCTGCGCAAGAACATCGGCCAACTGGTGGCCGAGACCTTCGCCGGCTCAGGTCCTGCAAGGGTCGGCGGCAAGGCTGCTGTCGAGGATGATTTCGAGAGCTTCGACGGCATCCCCGATATGAACCACAGGATCGTCGAGGACATCCAGGAGTACGCCACGGAGAATCCCGACCGGGTCGCCGAGGTGATCCAGTCCTGGATCCACGATGTCGAAGTCGGCGGGAAAGCCCGCGAAGCGGTAGGGGATTGACGTGAGCGACAAGTCCATGCGCAAGGCCTCCATTTTCCTCATGGCCCTCGGACCCTCGGTGGGCGGCAAGGTCATGGCCAAGCTGCCTGAGCCCCTGGTCGAGGAGCTGGCCCATGTCATCGCCTCGGTCGGCCAGGTCGGCTTTGAGGAGAAGAAGAAGATCCTCGCCGACTTCGTGAGCATCAGCAGCCATATCTCGGGCATCGCCTTCGGCGGTGAGGAGACGGCCAAGCAGATCCTCGAAGCCGGTTTCGGGACGCGCAAGGCCACCTCCCTCATCAGCAGGGTCACCAGCTACAGCGAGATCAAGAGCTTCGAGCACTTGAAGAACGTCGACTCCCTGACCATCGCCAACTACCTGAAGAACGAGCACCCCCAGACCATCACCGTGGTCCTGGCCCACATGGACCCCCGCAACAGCGGCCCGATCCTCGAGCGCCTGCCGGCGGAACTCCAGGGCGACGTCGCCCATCGCATGGCCGTCCTCGAGGCGCCCAACGGCGACACCATCAGCGCGGTCGAGGCCGTGCTGGCCAGCCAGCTCCAGGGGGAGATATCGGCGCGTGATACAAAGTTCGGCGGCAAGAAGCAGGTGGCCGAGATCCTCAACGAGATCGAACGCGAGGTGTGGCAGGAGATCCTCGACGAGATGCGGGAGATCGACGACGACGTGGCCAACGACGTCAACGGACTCATGTTCATCTTCGAGGACATCGTCCTGCTCAACGCCCCGGATATCCAGGAGATCCTCAAGGAGATCGACTCCAAGGAGCTCACCCTGGCCCTCAAGGGCGCGACGGAAGAGATCAAGGACAAGATCTTCGACAACATGTCGAAACGCGCGGGCGAGGGGATCAAGGAGGACATGGACTACATGGGGCCGATCCGTCTCGCCGAGGTGGAGGAAGCCCAGAAGCGCATCGTGGAAGTGGTGCGCAGTCTCGAGGAAGCCGGCACGATCACCCTAGGCAAGGGCGGCAAGGATGCAGAAATGGTCTCCTGAGCCCTTTGACGTGCCGACCGCCACCGGGGCGGCGGTGGTCCCCGGGCCGGAATACATACCGAACGAGAACGTGGCACCGTCAGAGACCGGGATTCGCGCTTTCCGCAGCGAGGCTGGCTTCAACAGCCCCGAGAGCATCATGGCCCATCTCAGCCAGCAGGAGCGGTCCGTCGTGTTCGAGCTGGTGGAGCAGGACGTCAGCCGCGAGTACGAGCAGCGCGAGATCAACCTGCGCTCCGAACTCGAGGCGTCCCACGAAGAGATATTTACCGAGTTGCGACATCGCAACGAGACCTGGTCCAAGGAATTTGCCGACGGTTATGATCGGGAAATGCGTGACATGGCCAACGCGTGCGCGAGCCTGGCCGTCGCCCTGGCGGAGAAGATCATCCGCCAGCACATCGACCGGGACCACGGCGTGCTCACCCGCGCCATCGAGACGACGCTCTTTTCCTTGGGCCAGAGCGACCAGCTGACCGTCACCGTGAGCCCCGCCGACGCGGCCTGGCTCGAAGAAGAGACTGCGGTACGGGAAAACCTGCAGATCGGCGAGGTGGTGGCGGACCGCCGCGTCGAAGCGGGGGGCTGCCGCATCACTGCCGGCGACCGCGAATGGGACGCTACCCTGCGCGGGCAACTCGAAACCCTCGGTAAGGTCGTCGACGAATGGCTCGCGACCTCCGCCCCCGAACCCCCGCAGGAGACGGACGATGAGCCTCCCTTGGCCTGATATCGAAGAGGCCGTGCGTTCGGCCGCTCCCGTGCGCGCCGTCGGCAGGGTGTCCAACCTGGTCGGCATGGCTGTGGAGGCCACGGGCCTCGAAGCGCCGGTGGGTTCCCTGTGCCGCATCGAGACCGGCCGCAACGATCCGCCCGTTCTCTGTGAAGTGGTGGGGTTCCGTCCCGACGCGCTCCTGGTCATGCCCTTCCAGAATTCCCAGGGTATCGCCCGCGGGAATCGGGTCACACTCATGGCGAGCAACCTCACCGTGCCCTGCGGCGACGGACTCCTCGGCCGGGTCATCGACGGTCTGGGCCGCCCCCTCGACGGGGGGCCACCCCTCGGCTCGTTGCCCCGGGTGCGCCTGGGGAACAAGGCCCCGGCGGCCATGCAGCGCCGCCGCACCCAACAGATCATGGCCACCGGCGTGCGTGCCATCGACGGCCTCGTGACGACGGCTCGCGGTCAGCGTCTCGGCATCTTCGCCGGCAGTGGCGTGGGCAAGTCCGTCCTCCTGGGCATGCTGGCTCGGGAGGCCTCGGTGGACGTCAACGTGCTGGCCCTCATTGGCGAGCGTGGCCGCGAGGTGCGGGAATTCATCGAGCGGGACCTGGGCCCCGAGGGCCTGGCCCGCAGCGTCGTGGTCGTGGTCACGTCCGACGAGAGCGCGGTCATGCGCGCCAAGGGTGCCGAGACCGCCATGACCATCGCGGAAGCGTTCCGTGAAGCGGACCGCGAAGTTCTTTTTCTTATGGATTCGGCCACCCGGTACGCCATGGCGTTGCGTGAGATCGGGCTGTCCGCGGGCGAACCGCCCACCACCAAGGGCTACCCGCCGTCGGTGTTTGCGGCATTGCCCCGACTCTGCGAGCGCGCGGGCTGGTCGTCCGTGAACTCCATGACGGCCTTCTTTACCGTCCTCATCGAGGGGGACGACATCCAGGATCCCGTCGGCGATGCGATCCGGTCCATTCTCGACGGCCACATCATGCTCAGCCGCGACCTGGCCCGGGACCACCACTACCCGGCCATCGACGTGCTCGGGAGCGTCAGCCGCTTGCGGGCGGACATCATGGGGGAGAAGGACCTATTGAGCTCCTCCAAGGTGACCCGCTGGCTCAAGGCCGTCGAGGACAACCGCGACCTCGTGAACATCGGGGCCTACGTCGCGGGCAGCGATCCGTTCCTGGAC
>JAUUZX010000003.1 GCA_030592025.1 bacterium
CACCTGGGCTACGGCATGGAGATCGTCACCAGCGACGGCACCAACGCCGCCATCCGTCTGCTCCACGACGAGGTCATCAAGGAGATCAGCCTCACCACCGGCACCCCGTGGCTCGACACCACCTACCGCGTCGGCCCCGCCTCGCACTGGCTGCAGGCCGGATTCTCGCCCTCCCTCGTCGACCTCGTGTGGAACGCCGAGATGGACCGGGTGTGGGTGGGCGACCAGGCCTTCATGGGTCAGCACAACCCCAACACCGGCCAGACCGTGGCCTGGGTCCTCGGCGCCGGCGGCGCGAACCACCAGAAGGAGATCGCGGGCACCCTCATGAAGGGCGACGAGCTGTTCGGCGACGGCGTCTTCCAGGTGCGGCTCTACGCCGGGGCCACGTCGGCCCCCGACGGCGCGGGTGAGATCGCCGAGTTGCGGGCCTGCGCCAACACCCTCGTCGACACCGAGGGCCCGCGGGCGGTGAGCGCGGAGTACGTGCCGGCCACCGACCGCCTGCGCGTGACCTTCGACCAGCCGGCCGTCCCCCTCGGCGCCGACGCTGCGGCCTTCGGCCTGGACGAGGACGGCGACGGCACGGCCGAGGTCACCCTTGGCCTGGGCACGTCCGTGGCCGAAACCTCCGCCGCCTGGACCCTCACCTTCCAGCTCGACGCCACGGACGCCGCCGCGGTCGAAGCCCTCGACCCGGCGCAGGTCCTGCTGCTGCTGGACGCTGGCGGCGTGGACGACGAGAACGGCGTCGCGTCCCCCGCGGTGACGGACGCCGACAACCTGGTCATCGCCTTCGTCACCACCAACGGGACCCTGGACGGCCACATCGAGGCCGCCGAGTGGGCCGACAGCTTCCACCTGGACGACGCCGGCGACAGCGTCTGGACGTCGGCCAACGAGATCGAGGCCCTGCACTGCCGCTGGGACGCGGAGTACCTGTACGTGGCCATCGAGGGCCGGGTCGACGGCAACAGCTGGCTGCTGTACCTGGACGTCGACCCCGGCACGGCCAACGGCGCCACGGACCTGACCGCCATCGACGCCTGGGAGCGCGGCGCCAGCTTCACCGCCCCGGGTTTCGCCGCCGACTTCGAGTACGGCTGCTACCAGCACCAGTCCATCTACGACGGCGACGGCTTCTGGCAGATCATCTCGCCGACCACGACCCTGGACCGCTCCGGCGAGGTCGTCTCCGCCTACGACAGCTACCACGCCTGGGGCAACGACGGCGGCAGCGAGCTCGCCATCCCCTGGAACACGCTGTACGGACTCGGCCCCGGCAACGTGCCCGCCGGCGCGCAGATCAGTCTGGTGGCGGCGATCACCTGGGACCCCGAGCCCGATGGCGAGTTGGGCGGCGACAGCGCCCCCAGCAACACCGTGGCGTCCCTGCCGGTGATCGACAACGTCTGGACCCTCGACGTGGACACGGACAACAACGGCCAGCCCGACGTGCTGGGCGTGTCCGGTGTACCCCTGGGCAGCAGCGTGCGCCTGTCCTTGCGCCGCGAGCGCACGGACACCGGCGAGATCATGTTCGCCTTCGAGTTGCCCGGCGTCGGCTCGGTGCCGACGAGGATGTCCATCTACGATCTGCGCGGACGGACTGTGCGCACCCTGCTGGACGAGGCGCTCCCCGCGGGCGCCCACCGGCAGGCGTGGGCCCGCCGCGACGACAGCGGCCACCGCGTCGCCTCAGGACTCTATCTGGTTCGACTGAGCGCCGACGGGCAGTCCGTCACACGCAAGGTCGTCATCGTCAAGTAACGAGGAGGATTCGATGAAGAACCAAGGTGGTTTGATGAAGAACCAAGGCTATCGTGTCGCCCCTGTCCTGCTGCTCGTGTTCCTGCTGGCCGCCGGCACGGCCACGGCCCAGGTGGTGCAGGACATCGTCGTGGACGGCACCAACGACTTCAACGTGCTGAACCTCGTGGAGGACGACATCGGCGACACCCAGGTCACGGAAATCGACCTGGGTGAGATCTACGTCACCAACAACGCCGTGAACCTGTTCGTCGGCTATGAATTCGACAAGGGCACCTGGGGTGGGAACCAGATCGGTATCGCCATCGACGTGGGCACCGCCGCCGGCGGCACCACGGACCCCTGGTCGCGCCAGATCGAGTGGAGCGGGGCCGTCAACAAGCCCGACTTCATCGTCTACTGCAACATCGACAACAACTGGCAGGCTGGCTACCAGTGGGACGGCGCCGCCTGGGTCGAGTTCGTGCCCCAGGGCCCCGGCACCCTCAACTGGGTGACCAACACGACCTTCGGCGAGCTGGGCCTGCTGCTCGGTACCCTGGGCATCACGACCGGCACCCAGGTCGGGGTCGAGATCTGGACGACCCAGAACAGCGGGGCCCGGGGCGCCCTGGACATGGCGGCCAACGACGCGGTCCAGAACTCGACCCTCACGGCCACGGACTGGGCACCCGTGACACCCGTGGCCGCGACGCTGCTCCACTCCTTCACGATCCTCTCGGCCAGTGACATCGACCCCCCGGTGGTGCAGGCCGTCACGCCCACCAGCCACCCCATCGGCACCGGGCTGGACGTGGTCTTCAACGAGCCCGTCGACCAGACGACCGCCGAGACCGTCGGCAACTACACCCTGCTGGACCCCGTCGGCACGCCCATTGCCGTGAGCTCGGCGAACCTGGACGGCAGCGCGCCGAACATCGTCCACCTCGTGCTGGGCACGGCCCTGACCGCGGCGGACGCCCTCTACGACCTGACCGTGGCCAACGTCGAGGACGGGGCGGGCAACGCCATCGCCACCGGCAGCGGTGACCAGGTCTGCTTCATGGTGAAGAAGCTCGTCTTCCGCGGCCTGTTCTCGTTCTACCTGCAGAACAACAGCTCGCCCCCCGACGAGTTCAGCATCGAGGGCGACCTGGCCCCGGTGACCTTCGGCACCCTGTGCGACACGGGCAACATGGTCGACACGGGCACCGACGACATCTGGGAATACAGCGGTCTCTTCCTGGTGACCGGCAACTGCGGCGCGAACACGGCCACCGCCGACCTGCAGTGGAAGTTCGCCTACAACTGCGCCACCTACGAGCCCCTGGCGTCCAACCGCGTCCACACCCTCGACCTGGCCGCCGGCGCCGTCGACACCCTCGAGTTCTGGTGGAATAACGACGACCCGACCAACTTCCTGGTCGCCCCCATGGACGTGGAGTACTTCGTGGACATGTCCGGCAGCGGCTACGCCCCGGGCGACACGGTGGGCATCAACGGCAACGTGGCCCCCCTCACCAACGGCCTCCCCTCGGTCACCGAACTGGTCGACGACGGCACGGGCAACGATGCCGTGGCCGGCGACGGCATCTTCAGCACCCGCGTGCGCTTCGAGGTGGGCGCGGCCAAGAACGTGCTCTACAAGTTCCTGCTGGGCAGCACCTACGAGTGCTTCGGGCAGACCGACCGTCACGTCTACCTGAACGACGCGGTCTTCGACACCGTGGGCGGCACCCTGGGCCCCCTCGTGCTGCCGGCGGCCAGGTGGGATCGCTGCAGCACGACCTGGGCTCCGGTCGAGGTCGTCTTCAGCGTGAACTTCAAGCACACCGAGTGGCATGACATCACCGGCGCCGACGTCGTGACCCTCAACGGCACGGCCAGCAACACGACCCCGTCGGTGTTCAACTGGGACGTGCCCTCGCTGAACGTCATGGCCGACGACGGTATCTATCCCGACGCCGCGGCGGGCGACTGGATCTACACCTGCTCGGTGGTCTTCCCCGACTCGTCGACCCAGTTCACCGAGTACAAGTTCCTGGTGAACGACGTCTACGAGTGCATCCTGTCCAACCGGGGCTTCTGGATCGATCCGGACGGGTTCGACGCCGCCGGCAACCCCCAGATCCTGGGGACGGATCGCTGGGGCTCCTGCGACGTGTCGGGCGTGCCCGGCGCCGCGGTCAGCCTGAGCCTGCACCAGAACTGGCCGAACCCGTTCAACCCGCAAACGACCATCAGCTTCGATCTCCCCGCGGCCGGCCACGCCAGCCTGCGGATCTACAATGCGCGTGGCGCTCTCGTGCGCACGCTCAAGGACGAACGCCTGGCCGCCGGCCCGCACACCGTCGTGTGGGACGGCCGTTCGAATCAGGACGGCGCCGTGGCCAGCGGCGTCTATTTCTACCGGCTCGACGCCTCGGACGAGGTGCAGACCCGGAGGATGATGCTGCTCAAGTAGTGGCAAGGACAGGGCCCCCGCAGCAGCGGGGGCCCGCACAACCCTCTAAGGAGGAACATCATGCGCAGATTGCTCACGCTCACCTTCATCCTCGCGCTCGCGCTGGCCGGCACGGCCCAGGCGACCATCGATTGGGCCGGCAACGCCTACCCCAACTCCGGTGACTCCATCACCCCGGTCGGCGACCAGTTCGTCGTGGCCCAGGTGTACAAGGCCGGCGTCACCGACGTTCCCGACCAGGGTGCCGACATCGGCGCGACCCTGTTCTACACCACGGACATCGCGGCCCAGGCCAGCGTGCCCATGGCCTACAACACGGACATCGGCGGCAATGACGAGTACATCGGCTTCGTCCCCCAGACCGCGCTGATCGGCGCCGCCTGGGTCGACGTGACCGTGGTCTTCGATGACCTGTCCGACGCGTCGACCTTCGAGATCACCGGCGATCAGAACAGCAACCCGCCGCCGCTGCGCTACACCATCGTCGACGTCACGCCCAACGACGTCACCGTGACCTTCACCATCTGCATGGACGCCACGACGACCGCGGGTCCGCCCTGCGTCATCGGCGGCAACCCGGCCATCGGCGACTGGGGCTCGGGCGTCATGTTGACCAACACCTCCGGTGACATCTGGACCGCGGACGTGGTCTTCGCGTCCGGCAGCAACCCCACCTTCGAGTACAAGTACAGGAAGGACGTCTGCCAGACCTGGGAGGACGGCATCCCCAACCGCGTCGTCACCCTGCCCACCGACGGCGCAACGACCCTCGTCCTGGGCCCCGACAGCTGGGAAAATGCAGCCCTGGGTTGCGGCCTCGGGTCGATCTTGACCGAGGATAAGGTGCTTTGCATCCAGGTGTGCATGGAGGGCATCGAAACCACCGGCGCGCTGTGCCTCGTGGGCTCCCTGCCCGGCCTCGACTGGGATCAGGGCGTGGCCATGGCACCCATCGGCGTCAACCTCTACCAGGCCTGCCTGGTCTACCCGGCCGGCACGCCGTACCCCATCTTGGGTGTGTACAAGTTCCGCAAGGACGGCTGCGACGCCTGGGAAAGCGTGGCTGACCGCCCGGTGACCATCGACGATGCGTCGTTGACGGAAACCACGCTGACCCATGCCTGGGATGACGGTCCCGGGACCTGTGCCGTGGTGCCGACGGAGGATTCCTCCTGGGGCGCGGTGAAGGCGCAGTATCGGTAGGAACTTGCGTTGAGTCGTGATGAGAATAGGGCCCGGTCCGCGTTGTGCGGGCCGGGCCTTTTTTGTCGTTCGGAAAACGCCTCCGGAGGCTAGACCAGAAAAAAAACGAATGAACTGAGCCCGACGCGCTTACTTACCGATCTTGTCCAACAATCCCTGGGCCTTTTCCCCCACTTCATCCGCCACGATGCCCCTGACCTTCTTGTCGATCTCGGCCCGGGTGATCTCCGCGGTCGCCTTTCGGGTCAACGCGCCCAGGACGGCCTGGGCAATTGCATCGGGCCGGGCTCCCTCGGCGCCGCCAATGTCATCGAGGCGAATCGCCGGCAGGTCCAGCGACCGCGCTTCCAGTCCGAGTGCGGTGGCATCGACTTCGATGTGGCCATTTTCGAAAACGAACCGCCGGATCCTGATTCGCTTCACGTCATCGCTTTTCTGGTCGCCGCCACCTTCAGGCGAGGCAGCATACTGTTGCAGGTTCTTCTGCAGTTCGCCGATATTCGACGACCCCCCCTGCAGGAACTCCGCATTGACCACCGGGGCCTGGACGCGGATCTCGTCGATCACGATCGGGTCTTCGCGCACGCTATCCAGATCGATGTCCACCGTGATCTCACCGAGGGTGAATGCGTGGCGAGTATCGAAGCCGTCCGGACTGGCGATGCTGAGCCCGGCAATCGTCCCCCGGCCTTCGCGCAGGGAAATATCGACGCCGGAAACGGCGACGTCGGTCGCCACCACTCGGCTCCCCTGCTCCTCCAAGACCTGGGCGATGATGGAATTGAGGTTGGACAGGAAAAAGAAAATGCCACCGATACAAACGACCGCAAGTACGGCGATGGCTCCGAGCCAGAACTTCTTCATGAGATGGCCCCTGTTCGTTCGGACGTTATGAATGTGATCGTCCATGATACGGCAACCGCCGTCAGGGTTACCGGGATCGGCGGTAGGGTCCAAACACTACCATACATTGACGACCTGCCCCCATGTGCGTTCACCATCCATACCCGGCAACCCCTACTCCCGATACAGAACCTTCCAATCCCTCTTCATGCTCACCTCATGGGCACCGGTGTGCTCCTCGCACAACCCGCCGATCTTCCCCGGTCGCCCGTACGAGTACTCCCGCTCCTCGTCATCATGATGGATCCCGATCGCGAGCCCTCGCCGCTCGCCGGTGACCGCATAGTTCGCCATGTAGTAGTCGTTGTTGCTGTTCCCCGCGGCGAAAACCGGTCGCCTCCCGATGCGCTCCTCGATGTGGGCCGGCTTGTGCTCGTGGCCGTTGTAGTTCTGCTCGGCGCCGCGCTTCATGACGACCGTGCCGTCCGCCAACTCCTCATACACCGGCGTGGTGAAGCTACCGATCACGTGGCCCGGCGGGATGTTCAGGACCTCTTCGCTGTAGGCGCGCACGAAGTCCTGGGCCGCGCCCGTGACGATCCACACCTGGAAGTCGTGCTCTCTCAGCAGCGCCATGAGCTCGAGCATGGGCGCGTAGTAGAGCTTGTCGTGGGTGACCTGGTAGCGCTCGTGGAGGGTGCGACCCAGCCAGGACCGCGCCGAGTCGCGGTAGGCGGTGACGGACATGCCGGCGAATGACGCGTTCAACTGGCGGTAGGCCTCGCCGAAGCCGAACTCCCGCAGGGCGCCGCGGTCGTTGGCGAACCAGGCCTTGAAGGGCATGGCCTCGGCGTCGATCTCGCCGGCCGCGGCGAAGCTCCGGGCCAGGTCGACCTGGAACGTGGTCGGCGCGTAGCCTGGGCGTTCGTTCCAGCTCGTGCCGTCGTTGTCGAAAACGGCAATCCGATCCGGGACGGGCACGAAGTCGGGGCTCACCGGGTCGGTGACGGCAGTCAGCCAGTCATTGATGGCCGTCTTGACGGGGCCCTCGTTCCAGGCGGCGAGGGGATCGGCGTGGGCGGCGGTGTCCGCCATGAGCAGGGCGAGAACCAGCAGGAAGCGCATCAGGGGTCCTTTCGGTCGCGACCCTGCCACCACAACCCGCCCACGATGAGGGCCAGGCCGATGAGGGTCGCCGGGGCGATGTGTTCGCCCAGAATGAAGTGGATGAAGACCAGCGAGGCAAACGGCGCCAGGAAAATGAGGTTGGCCACCCTCGCCGTCGACGACGCATAGCGCAGGGCCATGAGCCACAGCACGAAGGTGAAGCCCATCTCGAAGAACCCGACGTAGAGGCCGCCCAGGAGTCCCGGGACACCGAACGAAAAATCGCTGAGCGCCGCCGTGGCCGCCGTGACGAAGGGCAGCGCCCAGGCGAAGCCCATGAAGAGGCCCACCACCGGGTCGAGGTCGCTGCGGCGGTTGCCGATCCAGTAGAGCGCCCAGAGGATCGTGCTGCCCAACGCGAGGCCCACCCCCAGGGCCGAGTCGACCCGCAGACTGGTCAGGTCGCCCCGGGTCGCGATGAGCACCACGCCGAAGTAGCACACGAAGCCCGCCAGGACGTCGCGCCGGCGCAGTTTCTGACCCAGCAACGGCACCGACAGCCAGCTCAGGGTCAGCGCCCATGTGTAGTTGAGGGGCTGGGCCACCTGGGCGGGCAGCAGGTCGTAGGCCTTGAAGAGCACCAGGTAGTAGAGAAAGGGGTTGAGCAGGCCCAGGCCGAGGGAAAGGAGGTGCTGACGACGGGTAACCCGGGCCAGTTCGCCCACCTGACCCCGCACCACGAGCACGCCGCCGAGGGCGACCAGCGAGAACACCGTCGCCAGGAAAAGCAACTGCACCGGCTCGAGGTGGCGCAGCGCCAGCTTGAAAGCCGTGGCCACGGTGGACCAGGCCAGGACGGCGGCGAGGCCGAACAGGCCGGCCCGCCGATCGTTGGTGGGGGTGGAAACCGTCATCGCCGGAATGTACACCGGAGGCCGACGGGACGCACCTATTGGGTTTTGAACCGCTCCCGGTTCATCCAGTCATTCAAAAGCAGGGCGAGGCTCACGCAGATAGCGATGGCGCCGCCCACCCTCATGACGGAATCAAGCTCGCTGTAACCGAAGTTGACGAACCGCGACCCGATGAGGATGCCCACGCCCACGGCCAGGGTGACCATGCCGGTCCGGTAGGGCAGGCGGGGTTTCTCGGGTTCCTCGACGCTGAAATTCTCGAGGTCGGCGCCGTGCTCGATGGCTTTTTCCATCAGCCGCATGCGCTCCTTCTTCTGGAGATGATCCGTGACGATCGCCACGATGGGGATGGTCATGGACAGACTGACCACGACCAATGGTATGATTTGGCCGCTGAAGCCGGTGAGGTCGGCAAGAAAAACGTTCATTTTGGTCTCCCGGGTTGGCATCATGAATCTTCACTGCCCCGTTGGACCGGGGTGGTCACCGTCTGGTTACATCGGGAGCCACCTGTAACCCATCCCACCACCGAGGGGTCCAACCGCACATGGAGACGACCACGCGCCCCGTAGCGGCGGACCCTCGGGAATTCGCCCAACGCTACCTGCCCCTGGATCGCCGCAGCGCCGCCCGCTTCGTGGACGAG
Organism: bacterium; assembly: GCA_030592025.1. The sequence goes on from JAUUZX010000003.1 coordinate 8,927, forward strand.
TGGGAGTCGCTGGTGCTCGGCGTGCTCCGTCGCCTGCGGGTGGAGGACACCGGGGGCGTCATGTCGAGGGTGTTCCAGAAAGCCCTGCGCGCCCTGCCCGCCTTCCGGGGCGAGAGCAAGCTGTCGACCTGGCTCTACCGCATCGCCTGGCGCGAGGGGCTGCGTCAGGCCGAACGGGAGAAGCGGGACCGGGAGCGGAACGCGCCCCTGGAAATTATCGTCGGCCGGCCCAACGGCGCCGAGGACCAACTGCGCACCCTCGAGCGTCAGGAAACCGCCGACGGCGTGCGCGCGGCCCTGGAACTCCTGGGCGACCGTGACCGTGAGATCCTGGCCCTCCGTTTTTTGGAGGAGCTGCCCTTCGCGGTGATCGCCGACCGTTTGGACATCAGCTTCACCGCGGCCAAGGTGCGCAGCCACCGCGCCCTGTCCCGTCTGAGGATCGTGCTGGAGGAGGAAGAGGCATGAACGAAAAGAAGACCCTCGCCGCCCTGCTGCGCGACCACGCCGTGTACGAGGATGCCGGCGCCGCCAACCCCGACCCCCTGTGGAAGGACGCCCTCCTGGCCGACCTCGACCTGGAGGCAGCCATCCCGCCGGCGCCCCGTCCGGCCGAACCAGAATCCGCTCCCCTCACACTGCGGCATTTGGGCCTCATGGCCCCCGCCGGCGCGGTCCTCTTCCTGGCCGGCTACTGGCTGGGCAGCGACGGCGCGACCCTCACCGACCTCTCCCGAATCCACCCCGCCGTCTGGATCGCTGCGGCCCTGGGCATCGCCACCGCCACCCTGTCCTACCGAGGCCTCTCCCTCTTCCGGCGTTGACCAACCGCGCCTCCCGGCGAAGGGATTCCGGCCAGCCAGGCGGCGGGGTTCCCCATTGCGTAGCCCCGAGGTGTGGCATGGCCTGCTCGCGCGAATCGCGCCGCAGGCGCGAGCGAGGCCCGCAGGGCCGGAGCGCTGAGCGAGAGCAGGACATGCCACACCTCGGGGCTATTCTACTGCAATGGGGAACCCCGCCGCCTCCCAGGCCAGCATGCCGCCCCGGAGAGTGAACGTCCGCTGATGCCCCAGGTCCTGCATGATCGTGACGGCAAGGGAGGCCCGCCGCCCAACCCGACTCACGAAAATCAGCGAAGCGTCGTAGGGGAGATCTGCGCCCTTGTCGGCCAGTTGCGGCAACGGCAGGCAGCGGGAGCCGGCGATGTGCCAGTTGTCGTACTCGTGCTGCTCGCCCACGTCGATGACGATGACCTTGCTCTCTGGGTCATCCATGAAGAAACGCACCTCGCTGGGGCGCAGCTCCTGGACCTTGTGGTCGGGGATGTCGGCGGCGTCGGGCAGCAGCACGGCGCTCGCGTCCTTGGGCAGGGCCTGGCATTCCGCAAAGACGCGCACGGGGCACTCGTACACGCAGGTGCCGGGGTTCAGCACCTTGTGGAAGAGGAAGCTGACGGTGTCGTCCGGGTCCAGGATGTGATCGTCGCCCAGGGCCCGGTCGAACCCGTACAGGTTCATCATGTGGCGGACCATGGGCCGCACGCCCGCTAGGTAGAGGTCGCCCCCTTCCTTGCGGTACTGGCGCATGACGCTCTCGAGCATGTGGATGCCGCTCACGTCGCAGTGGTCGACCATGCCCATGCGCAGCAGCAGATAGCTCTGCTCCGGGTGGGCCTCCTGGTTGGCGCGGATGACCTCCTCCACGTGGTGCACCGCACCGAAGTAGAGCGAGCCCTCGATACGGATGATCCCGAGTTGGGGGCAGACGGGGCGGTCGCCCGCGCGGATGAAGTGGCGGAAGTTGTCGTCCGAAACCACCGACGACACGTTCGGCGTCGAGGACTTGATGAGGTAGCGCCCGAAGCTGACCATCACGCCCCCGAGCACGGCGAACTCCAGGGGCAGCAGGATCGTCGCCACGAGGGTGGCCAGCATGATGGACGTGTCGCCCTTGCTCGAGCGCAGGATGCGGCCCATCTCCCGGCGGTCGATGAGGTGCCAGGCCGTGACCATGAGAAGGCCCGCCAGGGATGCCCGGGGCAGGTAGGCCACCAGGGGCGCGAGCAGGAACATGGCCGTCAGCACGAACATCGCGGCGAAAATCCCGCTGGCGGAACTGCGGGCGCCCGACGAGAAGTTCACCGCCGAACGCGTGAACGACGCCGCCACCGGGTACCCCGACAGCAGGCCCACCGCCACGTTGGCCATGCCCTGACCCACGAACTCCTGGTTGCTGTCAAGCCGCTGACCGCTCTGGGCCGCGAGGCTGCGCGAGATGGACATGGTCTCGACCAGGCCGATGGCGCCCACGGCCAGCGCACCGGCCGACAGTTCGCCGATGAGTTCCAGATCGAGCAGGGGCAGGTTCCCCAGGGGGGGTAGGCCCCGGGGCAGTGATCCGAGGACGAGGATGCCCTCGTCCTGCAGCCCCAACAGGGCGGTGGCCGCCGCCGCCCCCGTCATGGCGATCAACGCGGCCGGCCACTGGGGCCGCCATCTCTTCACGACGACGATCACAAGGGCGGTGCCCACCCCCAGGGCTATGCTGGGCAGGTGCACCTCGCTGATGTGCTCGTAGATGGACCGGCATGTCTCCACCAGTTCGGGATGGCTGCGCATGTCGAGCCGCAACAGGTGCCGCATCTGGTTGAAGATGATGAGCACCCCGGCCCCCGCGGTGAAGCCCACGATGACGCTGTCCGCCACGAAGTTCACGAGCACGCCCATGCGCATGAAGCCCATGGCCAGTTGCATGACCCCCACGAGCACGGCCATGAGGCCAGCCGCCGCAATGAAACGCGGCGTTCCCGGTTCGGCCACCGTCAACAGCGAGGCCAGCACGAGCAGGCTGAGCACGTTGGTGGGGCCCACGTTCAGGTGCCTCGACGACCCCCACAGGGCGCCGACCACCGAGGCCACGATCGCCGCGTACAGTCCCATCTCCGGGGGCAATTCCGCGATCATGGCGAAGGCGATGGCCTGGGGCAGCATGATGACGCCGACGGTCAGGCCCGCCATCAGATCCGGGCGCAGGTCGGCGCGCTTGTAGTTCTTCACCACGGCTACCGGTCGCGCGGCGAAGCGGGACCCCTCCCGCAACCGGCGGCGCAGCTGGGTCAGGAAGCCCGCGCCGGTACCGGCGTCGGTCGGGGATTGCGGGGGCCGCGTGTCGTTCACGTCAAGCGGTGCTCCGTGCTGATGATCCGTCGCGTGCCCGTTTCGGACCGCAGGACCAGCGATTGGGTGTCGACGAAGTCGCCGTGGTACCGCACGCCCCTGAGCAGGGGCGTGTCGGTGATGCCCGTGGCCGTGAAGAAAACGTCATCGCCGGCGATCATGTCGTCGCAGGAAAGAATGCGCTTCAAATCGATGCCGGCGCCCAAGCAGGTCTCCCTCTCGGTGTCGCTCTGGGGCACCACGCGGCTGTACATCCGGCCACCGAGGATCTTCACGGCGCAGGCCGCCAGCAGTCCCTCGCTGGCCCCGCCCACGCCCATGATGACGTCGAGGGGACCTTCGAGGTCGGCGGCCATGATGGTGGCCCCGATGTCGCCGGCGGGCCGGATGAACACCCGGGCGCCGGCCCGGCGCACGTCGTGGATGAGGGTTCGGTGCCGCGGACGGTCGAGGATGAAGACCGCCAGGTCCCGCACGTCCTTGCCCTTGGCCCGGGCGATGACCCCCAGGGTCCAGGCCGGCGGCGCATCGAGGACCTCGGGCCCCAGGGCTTCGGCGGCCTGGCGATCGACCGCGAGTCTTTCCATGTACACCGCCGGCGCCGGGTGCCACATGGCCCCCGGCGGCGCGAAGGCGGCGATGGACAGCGCTCCGGGCTGGCCTTCGGCCACGAGGCTCGCGCCGTCGATGGCGTTGACCTCCACGTCCAGGTCCGGCCCCTTGCCCGTGCCCACGGCGGCGTCGCTGTCCAGGGGCGAGTGGCCACCCACCCGCAACTCCTCGCCGCTGACGATGCGGCCCTTCATGGGCATGAGGTTCAGGGCTTCGGCCATGGCGTCCTGGGCCGCGTGGTCCGCGGCGTGACGATCGCCGAGGCCCATCCAGCGGCCCGAGGCCAGGGCCGCGGATTCCGTGGCGCGCACGAGCCCGAGGCCGGGATGGGGTGGCGGTTGGCGTTTGCCCTGTTCGAGTATGGTGGGCTTCTCGGTCATGGGGGCCTCCTCGGTGACGGCGGGACGGCGCTCGCGTCCCTCTGCGCCCACTGTAGTCCAAGGGGCCCGCCCGGGGGAACAAAGATGTGCGAAGGGGATGTCGGGACCACGGCTTCCTCTGTCACGTTTTGATAGCGCCCACGCAATACCGAGGTGTTGCATCCTCTTCTCCAACCTGATTACATGGGTATTCGTCGCGACATGGACCGCCGATCGACAAAGGGACCCATGATCACCTCCCGCCAACGCGCCGGATTCATACGCCGCCAGATCCTGCCCTGGATCATGGGGATCGTCGGTGTCCTGTGCGTCACACTTCTTTGGTACGGCGCCCGCCAGAGCGACAAGCACCGCATTGCCAGCGACACCCACCTGACGGCGGATCAGGTGCGCCTGCGGATCGAAGCCTGGGTCGACGCCCGCACCGCCCTCATCCAGCACCTGGCCCGGGACCATGGGGCCTGCGGCACCGATGCCGCCGGCTTTTCCGAACTGGCCACCAACATCATCGACCTCTACCCGGGCTTTCAGGCGCTGAACCTCATCGACGTCCACGGGGTGATCCGCACGGTCGTCCCCGAAGAAGGCAACGAGGCCGCCCTGGGGCGTGACATCCATGCCCACGTGGCGGGCCTGGTCCAGGCCTTCGACGAGGCAGCCGCCACCGGCGAACTCGTGGCCGGTCCGGTCATCGATCTGTTCCAGAGCGGGCGTGGCATCACGACGTACCAGGCCATGGTCGGGCCCGATGGTCGGGTCGAGAGTTTCATCAACGGCGTCTTCCGCATCGACATGCTGGTCGATACCTGCCTGGCCGAGTCGCCCCTGCGGGACAACTACCGTTTCCGCCTGCGTGATGAGGTGCGCCAGATCGTCTACGAGCACGGCGGCGACGATTCCGGGGAAGGCCCCTGGCCGGACGCCCTCGAGTTGCCCATGCACATGATCGGCCAACACTGGACCCTCGAATTGGGCCCGTCCGACCTCAAGATCGCCGCCGACACCAACGCCATCGGCGACTACCTGGCGATCATCGGTCTGGTCCTGGTCCTGTTCGTTGCCGCACTCATGGCCCGCTCCCTGCGCCACCTCGACCAGCTCAGGGAGAGCCGGGCGCGCTACCGCTTCCTCGTGGAGAACACCCGCGATCTCATCGTCAAGGTGGACGGGTCCGGATGCTTCCTCTATGTCAGCCCCAGCTACTGCGACACCTTCGGGAGGACGGAAAGCGACCTGCTGAGTCGCGACTTCATGCCCCTCGTCC
>JAUUZX010000044.1 GCA_030592025.1 bacterium
GAGGCCTGCTCCATCGCCATCACATCTCCGTCGGCCGGGGACGATTACCTCACCGGTGAGACCGTCAACATTCGCTGGGACGCTGCCGGCGGCGGCGACGTCCGCATCGCATTGCTCAAGGGCGGGACCGAACAGGGAGTGATCGCCGAGACCACGGAGAACGACGGTTTCAAGACATGGTTGGCCTCGACCCTGGGCGGGGCGTCGGGCTCCGACTTCGGCATCGAGGTCACGAGCACGAGTGACGCCGCCTGCACGGACCTCCTGTCGCCGCTGACCATCATCAACACGGTGGGCTGCGCCATCAGCCCGACGTTCCTGCCCCTGAAACCCGCCCAGACCGACACGCTGCACGAGGGCGATGACTACCTCTTCACCTGGGACAGTGACAACACCAGCGGCGCGGTCGACCTCGAGCTCTGGGAGGGCTCCATGGAGAACGTCCTCGTGGAGCAGTTGGCGGTGGGCGCGCCCGACGACGGCGAGTACCTGTGGGAGAACGTGGATTCGTTCCACCGGGGCACCAGCAACTATTACTTCCTCCGGATCTCCGACTCGAACGTCGAGGGCTGCGAAGGCTCGTCCCGGGATTTCCGCCTGGTCGACGACAACGTCTGTTTCATCGACGTGCTGGCGCCCACGACGGACTCGGTCTGGGCCGAAGGGGCGATGATGACCATCGATTTCTTCGCCTCCCACTCGTCGGACCGGGTCAACCTCCGCCTCTACGAGGGTTTCGAAAACCCGCTGGACTTCATTGCCCTGGACGTCCCGCGCCTGGACACGGAGTACACGTGGCAGGTGGCCCTGCCCTTCGGCTACGGGGGGACTCTGGGGAGTTTCCGTATCCTGGTCGTGGACGCGGCGGACCAGAACTGCCGGGGGTTCAGCCCGAAGTTCACCATCGACCCGGCGCCTTGAGCGCGGAGCCCCCGGCGCGCTTGGACGTGCGGGTCTGGGGACGGGTGCAGGGCGTGGGCTTCCGCTGGCACACCCAGCGGGAGGCGCGCTGCCTCGGCCTGACCGGCTGGGTGCGCAACCAGGGGGACGGCTCGGTCCGGCTGGTGGCCGAGGGGCCGCCGTCGGCCCTGGAGGCCCTCTGGAACTGGACCGCCCACGGTCCCGACCATGCCCGTGTCGAACGCCGTGAGGTGACCCGGGGCGAGGCGGCGGGCCATTTCACCGACTTCGTCATCGACGGCTAAGGACACATCCCGTGAACCCGACCGAACCCCTGCTCATCGCCCTGGACATGGACGGCACCCTGGTCAACACCGAGGTGGACGATATCCTGGCCCGGCGGGAGATCGACGCCCTCGATGCCGCGCGGTCCGCGGGCCACGTAGTGGCCGTATGCACGGGGCGCAACCTGCCCTCCCTGGCGAGCCTCCTGAATCGATCGGGCTGGTTCCCCGACGACCTGCCCCTGGTCCTACTCAATGGGGCGGTTGTCTGGGCGGGCACGCCGCGGCGCGAGATCGTGCGGCGGGAAATCGATGGGCCGACCATCCGCGCCCTCATCGGCCTCTACCGTGATCACGGCACCGTGCCCATGGTCTACGGCACCGACGACGACGGCGGCATGCTGCGCCACGAGGACCGACCGCTGAACCCGGTGCAGGATCGGTACCTGACCATGCGGCGGACCAGCGTCGGCCAGCTCGAGGTCGTGCCGGACCTGCTGGCCCTGCCCTGGCAGCGGGCCCTCGAGGTGGGCACCATCGACGAGATCGGGAAAGTGCGGACCCTGACCGACGCGGTGCGGTCCGAACTGGGGGACCGGGTGCGGGTCATCAACACCCTGTCCCTGCTGGGGGGCGGCGCCTACGCCTGGGCGGAGGCCTTCCACCCCCAGGGCGGCAAGGGGTTCGGCCTGCGCACCCTGGCCAGGGCCTGCGGTATCCCCATGTCCCAGACGGTGGCCGTGGGGGATAATTTCAACGACCTTGACATGTTCGAGGCAGCGGCCTGGAGCGTGGCCATGGGCAACGGTCCGGCAAGCGTGCGCGAATGTGCGGATCATGTGGCCGGCGACGTGGCCGGCGGCGGTGCGGCCGCCGTGCTGACGAGCCTGGCGGCGGGCCGGTTGCCCGGTGGCCTGGAGGAGACGGGATCGTGAACAACCCCAAGACGGACCACGAGAGCATTTCCGCGCGACGTCCCCATGGGGCTCCGGACGAACACGTGCCGGACCCGCGGGAAGCCCAGCCCGGAGAGCACGCTCTCGACGAAGGCTCCATGCGGGACATGGGTTACGCCATGGTCGACCTGGTCGTGGAGTACCTCAAGGGACTGGAGGGCCGCCGGGTCTACGGACCCCTCTCGCCGGCCGGTCTGGACGAGATGTTCGCCGAACCCCTGCCCGAGGAGGGGGCGCCCTTCTCCGACCTGGTCCAGGACCTGCGGACCCGCGTCTTCCCCAACACCATGGCCATCGGCAGTCGTCGCTACTTCGGCATGATGAACCCCGCACCGCTGCCGGTGGCGGTCTTCGCCGAAGCCATCTGCGCGGCCATGAACCAGAACGCCGCGTCCTGGCGGCACGCCCCGTCGGGCACGGCCATCGAGAAGACGGTGGTGCGCTGGCTGTGCGATCTCTTCGGCCTGCCCGCCGACAGCTTCGGCACGTTCGTGGCGGGGGGTTCCATCGCCAACGTAACGGGCCTGAAGCTCGCCATCAACCGGGCCCTGGGCCGCACGCTTTCCCACCTGGACCAGACCGCGCCCCCGGGGCCGGATCTGGCGCGCCTCACCTTCTACGTTTCGAGCCAGGGGCACTACAGCTTCGACAAGGCCGTCGACCTGCTGGGCATGGGCCGTGACCAGTTGCGCAAGATGCCGCTGGACGACCTCTACCGCATCGACCTCGACGCCCTGCGCGCCGCCCTCGCCGAAGACAAGGCGCGGGGGCTGAAGCCCTGCTGCATCATCGGCATCGCCGGCACGACCAACACCGGCAGCGTCGACAAGCTGGAGGGGCTCGCGGACCTCGCCGTGGAGTATGGCTGCTGGTTCCACGTGGACGCGGCCTACGGCGGAGCGGTGATCCTGAGCGAGATGTACCGGAGCATGCTGCGGGGCATCGATCGCGCCGATTCCATCACCGTCGACCCCCACAAGTGGTTCTACATGCCGTTCGCCGCGGGCGGCATACTCGTGCGCGACGGCGACTTCCTGCGGCACAGCTTCCTGGTCCATCCCGAGTACTACATGGAGAAGACGCTGCGGGGCGACGACGACGCTCCGGTCCTCGGCGAGGATGGCCGCTTGCCCGACAAGCGGGGTTTCCACGAGGGCGACAAGGTGAACTTCTTCCAGTACGGAATCCAGGGCAGCCGGCGCCTGAGCGCCCTCAACCTGTGGATAGCCTTCCGCACGGTGGGCCGTCGTCGCTACGCCGAGTGGGTGGAGAAGGACATCGAGCTGGCCCGGATCTTGGCGGCCCGCATGCGGCGCCAGCCGGACTTTCATATCCTGGGCCCCAACACGCTGGGCGTGTGCAATTTTCGTTGGGAACCCCGGAACGCCGCGGGCGAAAGATTGTACACGGACGAGGAAAACGACCAGCTCAATCGCGACCTGCAGGCCCGTGTGGAACGGGAGGGCGACGCCTGGTTCAGCTTCACCCAGTTGGACGGCCGGGTCGCGTTGCGGGTGAACATCGAGAATCGCTGCATGGAACAGAACGACATCGAACGGCTGGTCCAGCTCATTCGCCGGACCGCGGACGCCGTGCTCGCCGAGGGACGCTCCGGTCAGGAGTGATCGCCCCGGGAAGGAGAACGAACGTGAAGAAGACCGTCATCGCCGCCGTCCTGATGCTGAGCCTCGTGACCGGGGCGGCCTTCGCCCTCAAGGGCTCCGCCGACGTGGTCGACGTCAAGCCGCTCCACGCGGCCCTGTCGGCGGCCGCGGGCCAGCGCATCGACCTGGACGTGAAGCTCGACATCGCCCGCTCCTGGCACCTTTATGCCCACGGTGATTCCATGTTCATCGGGGTCGACCTGGTGCCCGACGAGGGCTTCCCCCTGAAGGATTTCGAGGCCGTCTACCCCGAGGGCCACGAAGGTGTGTTCTTCGGGGAGAAGGTGCGGATGCTCGAGGGCAAGAACCGCATCACCGCCTCGGCCCTGGTGCCCGCGGATCTGCCGGTGGGGGTGCACACCCTCGGTCTGCAGGTCACGGTCCAGGCCTGTGACGCCAAGACCTGCCTGGCGCCTGCCAAGGTGCCGGTGCAGGTGACCCTCACGGTCGAGTAGCGCGGTGGAGAACAGGATCATCTACGTGGGCAACCTGCCCGAAGGCGTCACCGACGACGAGTTGCGGAGCCTCTTCGCCCCTCACGGCGACGTGATCTCCGCGAGCCTCGTCATCGAACCGCAGACCGGGCTACCGCGGGGTTTCGGCTTCGTGGAGATGCCTGCCGAGGAGGCCTTCACGGCCATCGAGGCCCTGGATGGGCACGATCACCGGGGTTCCGTGATGCGGGTGAACGAGGCTCGCAACCGGGGAGCCAAACCACCACGGCGCGCCTGGTAGAAGGCCCCGGTCGAGACAGGGAGAGCCGCCCGCAGGGGCGGCTCTTTACTTGGATCCGGGGAGCGGTCAGCGGAGCAGGGTGATGGGTCGGGTGGCGGCGCCCCTGGCGGTGACGACACGCACGTAGTACACGCCCGTGGCCACCGCCCGACCGGCGCGGTCACGTCCCCGCCAGACCGTTTCGTGGGGACCGGCGTTCAGGCGGCTCTCGACGAGGGTGGTGATGCGGCGTCCGGCGGCGTCGTGCACGTCCACCCGGGCGTGGCCGGCGACGTCCAGGGTGAAGCGGACCGTGGTGGTGGGGTTGCAGGGGTTCGGGTGGCATGAGACTCCCGCCGGGGCCCCGGCGACGTAGCCGTCGCCCACGGCCGACAGGCCCTCCGCGGCGCAGGCGGCCGCGAAGGCGCCGATGCGGACCCCGTCGTGGGTGCTGTCGGCGGCGCACATCGAGTTGGCGCGCAAGGTGAAGCCCTCCGCGGAGGCGTCGCAGAACATGGGGTCGGCGCTGAGGTTGCCGGTCCTGCTGTCCTGCCCCGACAGGGCGCCGGTCCAGTCACCGTCGGCGTTGCCCCAGACGTTGCTGATGGCGGCGGCGGCCCCGCTGCCGTCGAAGCAGCGCACGGCCAGGTGGTTGTTGTTGCCGACGATGGTGTGGTCCAGGGTGACGGTCGAGAAGTCCTCGGCGGTGATGGCCGCCCGTTCGGGGTCGGTGCCGTTGCGCCAGAGAGTGCTGCCGGTGACGGTGACGTCCGAGTCCTCCTGCAACAGCAGAGCGCTGCCACCGGTCTTGCCCCAGTTGTCGAGAACGAGACAATCGACGATCTCCGCGGACGATGCCCGCACGGCGATGGCGCCCCCCTGCCAACGGCCCTCGTTGGACACGAGCCGGCAGCCGGTGATGAGGGGGCTGCCGCCGTCGCAGAAGATGCCCGCACCCCGGTCGGCGTGGTTGTCCGTGATCACGAGGTTCTCGAGGCGAGGCGAGGCCGAGGTCCAGATGCCGGCGCCGTCGTCGGCCATCCATCCGCCGCGGACCGTCAGGTCGCGGACGACGGCGATGCGGCCCTCGCCATGCTGGAAGATGAATCCGCGGTGAGGATCGCCCTCGTGACCCTCGCAGTCGATGACGACCCGGCCCGGGTCGCCGGGCTCGCCGCGCACCGTGACGTTCTTCCCACCGAAATCCAGGTCCCGGTTGCCCGTGCCGGTGTACACGCCGGGGGCCAGGACGAGGGTGTCGCCGACGGCAGCGGCGTCCAGGGCGGCCTGGATGGTGGCCGCGTCGCCGCTGCCGTCCGCCCGCAGATGCCAAACCGAGGCGGCCCCGCCGCAGACGACAGGCCGGGCGCCGATGAGGTCGCAGTAGGCGCTCTGGATCGGAGCGCAGGGGCTGGCAGCGTGGAGGGTGAGGTCGCCGATGAAGGGGTTGCAATAGAGGGGGTCGGCTTCGAGGTTGCCGGAGACACCGAGCTGCTCGTCGATCAGGTCGTTCCAGTTCTCCTCGTTGCCCCAGATGTTGGAGCAGGAGATGTAGGGCGGATCCTCGGTGATGAGGTTGCGGACGATGGCCGCGTCGTCGCCACCGGTGATGAGCACCCGCTTCATGGCCAGGGCGCCCTCGGCGTAATGGATGGCCGGGCCATGGGTGCCGTGGATGGTCGTGCCGAACACACGGGTGTTGCCGCCGGTGAGCCGCATGGCGCCGCCCACGTTGGATGTGCCGCAGCCGATGAACAGGCAGTCCTCCAGACGCAGGTCGGCCCCGGCGGCGCTCAGGCCGCCGCCGGCGTAGTCGGCGGTGCAGCTGTCGAAAACGACGTTGTGGAACTCAGCTCGCGTGTTCTGCAGCAGGATCCCGCCGCCGCTGCCGAAGGGGCTGGTGGCGCGGCCGGCGCGCAGGGTGAGGTTGGCGACGATCACGCGGCCGGCGATCTGGCGCGCCTCGAGGCAACGGCCGGCGCCGTCCGCATCCAGCACGACGTCGGACGGGTCGGTTGTGGCCCCGCGCAGGGTGATGGCCACGCGGAGCACCGCGATGTGGGGAACCTCGTTGTAGTTCAGGTTGGTGCAGTCGTCGTAGACGCCGGGCGAGAGCACGATGACGTCACCGGTGAGGCTGGAATCCACGGCCGCCTGGATCGTGGGGGCCTGCTGAGGGACGTACCAATCGCGGGCCATCGCCGGTGGGAACACCAGGAATGTTCCGGCGAGGGCCGCAAGAAAAACGGCCAGCGGGCGTACGGAATTCTGCATCACGGATCCTCCTCGCCGGATCGTCGGAGATGTCTCCGCCGCGGTGAGGCTCTTGGCTCCCAACGTCTTGGACGCGTGGCCGGGGCAACCCGGCCTGGGGGCGACGCGGGGGAGCGCGTTCCCTGTCGCGGAACATGCAGAAGCGATGCCGAACGCCGTGGGGGAGCCGCCTGATGGTCGACCACCCGTCTTGACCGGTGGGCCCCCCCGTGCGAAAGTCGCCGATCATGAACGGTGCCGCGAACAAACCATGGCAGGGCAGGCACACGGCGCTCGTGGCGTTGGTGGTCGTTTCCCAGGTCCTGCTGATCGTCGGTCGGCTGGACGAAATGCCCGTGGGCGGGGCCGCCGATGACGCCCACTACGTGGAGATGGCGCGTTCCCTGGCCGAGGGCCGGGGCGCGGTGCTCCATGTGGGGCCCGACGCACCGGACAGCGCGGTCTTCCCACCCGGTTTCCCTCTCCTGTTGGCGCCCCTGGCGCGGCTCGCGCCGACCTCCCTCACCCTCCTGAAACTCGTGCCCCTGTGGGCGGCCCTGATGCTCGTGCCCCTCTGCCTGGCCTGGCCCACCCGCGGTTGGCCCGACCGAGGGTGCCCTGACCTTGGGCCCAGCCCGGCGCGGCGGATCGCGCTGGCGGCCGTCGTCGCCCTGAATCCATGGACCGTGGCCTACGCGGGGCGGATCGTCAGCGACCTGCCCTTCACGGCCCTCGTGCTGACCGTGGCCGTGGTCGCCCTGGGTGGCGGTCGTTCCCCCTCGCAAAGCAACCACGGGCGGTGGCTTGTCGTGGGCGCCCTGGTCGGGGTGGCCGTGCTCCTGCGCACGGTGGGCCTGACCCTCCTGCTGGCCGTGCTCTCGCACCTGGCCCTGGACCGGCGCTGGGGGCGGATGAGGGCCGTCGCGGGCATGGCGGCATCGGTCGTCCTCCTGCCCCTGGTGCTGGGCTGGAGCCCCGCGGTTCTGCCCCTGGGGAACGTCTATGGCGAGCAGTTGCTGGGGCACCACCAGGACGTCGCCGGGCGTCTTTTCTACACCGGATCCCAGTTGGTGGGCTACCTCGACGAATTGCCCGCCCTGCTGGTGCCCGTCTTCGGCAAGACCGGCGGGGCGGCGGCCGATCGTCTGGGGATGGGGCGGGCCCTGGGCCTGCTGCAGATGCTGACGGGACTCGCGCTGACCGTGGCGGTTACGGCTGGTCTGGTGGCGGGCCTGCGTCGGGCCGATGCGGCGGCACGGTCGGCCCATCGTTTCTGGGGGTTGTTCCTGGCGTGGTACGGCCTGGCCCTGCTCGGATTCGAGGGCTACCCCGACGGGGTGCAGCTTCGCCTGCTGCTGCCCGTGCTGCCGGCGGTGGCTTGGTACACCCTGGCCGCAGCGGACCGCTGGCGGTGGCCCAGCACCCGGCCCCGCCTGCCCTGGGCGTTGGTGCTGACGGCGATGCTGGCCGGGGCCTGCGTCCACAAC
>JAUUZX010000464.1 GCA_030592025.1 bacterium
GATCTTGCCCGGGCCGAGGCCGTGGCTCATCTCGTGCCACAGGGTGTGCAGGTAGAAGCTCTCGGCGGCCAGGTCACCCAGTTGCTCCGGCACGACGAGTTCCCGGGCGATGGGCATCAGGATCCGCTCGAACTTGGCGTTCATGATGTTCCGCAGCAGCACCTTCTTGCTGCCCTTGGCCTCGCGCACCCGTTCGTCGTTGGGCAGGTTGAAGGCGATGGTCTGGATGCCGGCGCGGGTGTCGCCGCCCGCGTAGACCTCGTCGACCACGCGGATGGGCGAATCCGCCCCCCGGTTCAGGTTCTTGTGCTCGTCGGGGATGGGCAGGCGGCGTTCGAGCCAGGGCAGCTCGTCCTTGAACTTGGCCAGCCGCGCGCTCTCCACGGGGTCGGTGACGGTCACGAAGGCCTCGAAAGCGGCCTTGTAGCCGAAGAGGCCGTCCTCATAGGTCTCGTAGGGGCCGATGGTGATCTCGACGGTGCTGTCCAGGTCCATCCAGAGCATGTCCGACGCGTAGTAGTCGTCGTCGAGGAACGCGTCGGCGCGGCTCTCAAGGAACGCCTTCAGGCTGGCGTTCTCCGTGAGGGCCGCCGCCTCCCGCAGCAGGCCGGCGGCGCGGGTCAGGCCGTCGGCGAAGAACTCCGAGTAGGGCACGGCCACGAGCTCCGCCCCCCCGTCGCGACGGACCATGGTGAACAGGCCGTCGAAGCCCTGCCCGGTGTCGGCCACCCGGGTCTTCTCTTCTTCCGTCAGGTCCAGGGGATAGAAATTCGCCCCCGCCGGATGGGGCCACACCCCGACGAAGGGGTCCCGGTCGAAGCGCCGGTCCCAGGGCCCGTAGTTGATGGCGAAGTAGCGGCGGGCGCCCTCCTGAAGGTCCGCCGGCAGCTCGGCCAGACGAGCCTCCAGTTCCCCGCGGCAGGGCGTGGCCTGGACCGCGAACAGCTCGTCCATGACCTTGGCCGCCGCCACCAGTTTCGCCAGCACCGCGCTCTGGACCGGATCCAGATGGGTGAGGTCCGGGTCGAGGGCGGTCGGGACGTAGGCAGCCAGCCGCGCGTCGAGGTCGGCGACGACCGGCAGTTCGCCGGCGGTCCACGCGCAGTCACCGGTGGCCTGGGCTTCTTCGTTCATGGTGTCGTCTCCCGTGCAGCCGGCGCAGAGCAGCAGCGCCGCAGCCGACAGCAGGACCAGATTCCGTCGGACGGACATGGTGGGCTCCTTTGAGCGGGTTCGCATGACAAGGGGTAGGGCGCATCCGGAACACATCCGGGCCAATGCCAGGGCGCCATTGTGCCGGGGGTGGGCCGTGGCGTCAAGTCGTGGGGAGAGCGGGCCGGCGGGCACAAAAAAACCGTGGCGGGAACCACGGTAAAAAGATGGCGGGAGCGACGAGACTCGAACTCGCGACCTCCGGCTTGACAGGCCGGCGTTCTAACCAAACTGAACTACGCCCCCGCCAGATCTCGTCTGACGAGAGCCGCAATATAATGACCATCGCACCCCCTGTCAAACTCCGAAATCGTACTTTTGACCGTCCGGACCGGTTCAGGGGGCCAACGGGGCCCTTCGAGGCCCCAGGACGGCCCCTGGGTAGTAGTGGTCGAGGATCGAACGCACGTCGTGGCCCTGACGGGCCATCTCCAGGGCCCCGGTCTGGCACATGCCGATGCCGTGGCCGTAGCCCCTTCCACGCGCGGACACGGCCTGCAGGATGCCGTCACGGCGATCCAGGTCCAGGTCGAGGAAGGCGCTGCGCAGGATGGCCGGCTGCCCCCCGGCCGGCCTCAGCACCCAGCGCAGGCGATCGCCGCGGACGTGGTAGGTGCCGGCGTCGGTCGTGACGGCCAGATGGGCCACGCGCCCGCTGCTGGTGCGACGCAGGATCTCCAGGTCGTGGAGCCGACCGGGATGGTCCGGATCGCTCCCGCCGCCCCGGGGGCTGAAGGTCGGGCCCGCCCAACGGGCCCGGTCGGGCCGCGCCATGTGCTCCAGGTAGGCCGGCAGGGTCTCAGCCAGGATCTCCTCCAACCGCAGGCGCGACCAGGACTCTTCCCAGCGGTAGTACTTCGAGGTCGCGCAGAACGGCTTGCTGCCCTTCTCCGTATCGGGACGACTCACCAGGTAGGGTAATGCCGGTCGGGGCCACACCTCCTCGATGCTGCTCGACACACCTCCACAACAGCCGCTGTAGTAGGCGTTGATCTCGACGCCGTCGTGGCGCAGGACAAGCCCGGCGGTCCCCTCGATGGCCTCGTTGCAGAGGGGGTCCTCGTCGGCGGCGCCGCGGTACACCTGGTCCATGACGCTGGCGACCACGTCGAAGCCCCGCGCCGCACGCCGTCCCAGGTGGCTCATGGTATAGGTGCGCGCAGCCACGGCCTGGGCCTCCAGGGCCGCCAGACGGTCGCGGTCGTGGCGTCCGATTTCCCAGGGGACGACGCCCCGCAGGTAGGCCTCGAGCTCCACGTCGTTGACGAGGGTGAGGCCACCGCCGGCCGGCGTGGGCAGGATGCGGAACGAACCCCGGTAGACAGCATCCCCGTGGCGCACCCGGTGGTCCGGGTCCCGGGGCAGAAGAAGGATGGCCGTCGCGGCCCCCCGGGCGCCCGCAGCCCGCCAGGTCAACCCGGCCCCGTCCCGTCGGCACACCAGTGGGGCACCGGCCTGCAGGCGGGCCAGGAGCCGCCGTCCTTGCGCGTCACGCACCTCGGCCGCGCCGTCGCAAA
>JAUUZX010000097.1 GCA_030592025.1 bacterium
GCTCGCCGACGCCTACGGCCAGATCATCGCCTTGGCGTTCCGCTACGCGGAGCAGGCCGACCTGCTGAGCCGCTATCGCCATCTCCTGGACGAGCGCAACCGGGTGCTGTCCGACGGGGACAACGGCGGCGACGACTGTGAGGCGATCGCCATGCTCGAGTCGGCACGGTCGGCCATCATGGTGGGGCTCGTTCGCCAGGCGCAGTTGGTGGCCCTGACGGATGCTCCGGTGCTCATCCAGGGAGAAACCGGCACGGGCAAGGAGGTGCTGGCCCGGGCGATCCACTGCTGGAGTTCGCGTCGTGCCGCGCCCTTCCTGCAAATCAACTGTGCGGCGATCCCCGAGCACCTTATCGAGAGCGAACTCTTCGGCCATGTGAAGGGTGCGTTCACCGGTGCTACCAGGGATCGCCCGGGACGTTTCCTCGCCGCCAACGGCGGCACCCTTCTGCTCGACGAGATCGGGGACATGCCGGTGGCCGCCCAGGTAAAGCTGCTGCGCGTGCTGCAAGAGGGCACCTTCGAGCCCGTGGGATCGGACCGTTCGGTGAAGGTGGATGTGCGCATGCTCGCCGCCACCCATCGGGACCTGCAATCGCTGGTCGCGGCAGGAAATTTCCGCGAGGACCTGTGGTACCGCCTCGAGGTGTTCCCCCTCCACATGCCGCCGCTGCGCGAACGCCGCGACGACCTGCCCCAAATCGTGGAGAACGTGTTGGCGGGGCTGACGCGGCGCACCGGGCGTGGGCCGTGGGCCCTGGGCGACGGCGCTCTCGCGGCCATGGCCGCCCAGGGGTGGCCGGGCAACGTGCGGCAGCTGGTCAACGCCCTGGAGCGGGCAACGATCCTCGTGCCGTCGGGGCGTCTCGATGCGCGGTTCTTCCTGACGGGAAGCGATCCCACGCCAACGCCGGAAGTCCCGGCCGTTTCCGCGCCGGAGGTGCGACCGTTGGCCGAGGTGGAACGGGCCCATCTCGTCCGGGCCCTGCAGGTGACAGGGGGGCGCATCTATGGCGCCGACGGCGCGGCGGCCCTGTTGGGGATGAAACCCACCACCCTGCAGAGCCGCCTCGGGAAACACGGCATTGATCGGACGAACCCGCTCTAACCCAGCTTGACGAGCACCACCTCGAGGGGCTCGGCCTCGACCAGTTCCTCACTCTCATCGTCCTCGTCGCCACCGCCGAAGCCGGCGCGCATGGCGTCCTGGGCGTCCTCGAAGTTGCGGATGACCAGGAAACGCTCGTCGCCCATGAAGATCAGCCGGTCCTGTTTCGGGTTGAATTCCGGGAAGGTGAGGGTCAGCTCCTCGACGAAGCGGCCGTCGGTGGTGACGACTTCGAAGCGGCCGGCGGTACCGGTGTCGAGCCGGTCGCCATCGCCCCAGCAGGTGGTCACGTAGAGCAGACCGTCGGGCCCGGCGGTCAGGCGTCTGATGGCGGAGTCCGTGTCCTGGGCCTTGATCTCGGGCTTCTGGCGGCGGCCGTTGATGCGGAACATCACGTTGGCGCCGACCTTCGCCTTGTCCTCGGCCGTGCGTTGGCGGATTACCATCTCGCGGCGCAGGACGCGCACCAGGTTCCCGTCCATGTCGCGCACGTTCATGGTCCAGGCGTCCCGTTCCGGCGCGCTGCAGACGAAGCCATCGGTGGTCGCGGCCCACATGTTGAGTTCGGACCAGTTGGCGGCCTCGTCGAAGACGATATTCTGGAAATCCCGGATTTCCTCGACGTCGGCGAACGAAGCCAGGACAGCGCCGTCCAGGTCGAGGACCTGGAACGAGTTGTGGGCCGTGGCGACACCGGCCTCCCTGTCGAAGGTGCGCCGACCGGAGACGCCCACGATGCGATCGCCGACGCAGGTGAGCCGGTTCACGAACCGGAAACCGCCGTCGCTGGCCTCACCGCCGATGGCCAAGTCGCCCGCAGGCATGCCCTCCAGGTCCAGGAATACGATCTTGGCCGGGAAGCCCTGCACAACGCCGACCTTCTCCCCGGTCACGAAGACGCTGTGGGCCCGACGCATCTCGCCCGGTCCGTCGCCCTCCCGCCCCAGGGTGGCGCTCCAGGTGCCATCGGGGTCGATGACCAGCACCTGGGAGAGTTGGCGGTCCATGAGGTACACGTTGCCCTCGGCGTCCATGGCCCCGCCGGTGATGACGCCCAGCAGCACGTCCTCGTCCTCGTCGCCGCCGATGCGCCAGACCTCCTCGAGGGCCGCCGTGCGCGTCGCGGGCGGGTCGGCGGGTAGGGTGACGGTCTCGACGGCAAACGCCACCGGGGCGGCGGCCACCAGGAGGATGAACAGCGCGGCGAGTACGTTCTTCAAGACAACGCTCCCGGGTCTGGGCGGGCTACCCGACGAGGGCCCGCCATGGCGGTAAAAAAACAGGCACGCGGGGATGAACCACGTTCAAGGTCCGGTGGTTCCCGCCGATACATACTATCGGATCGTACCGTATCTTCCACCGAAAGAGGATATCGCCGTGAGCACCCATCTGAGTCTGCCGGGAGACGACGCCCCCGTCATCGACGAATCCCGCATGATGAACGAGTTCGGCGGTTCGCCCGAGATCCTGGCCGAGTTGCGCGACCTGTTCCTGGAGCACGCGCCGCCCCTGTACGTGGGCATCAAACAGGCCATCAAGGAGTGCGACATCAAGGCCATCATCGACCAGACCCACAGCCTGAAAGGCGCCTGCGCCACCTACGGCGCCGTGCGTCTGACGGTGGTGTGCAAGGAAGTGGAGATGGCCGCCCGCCGGAACGACTTGAACGCCGTCCACGAGTACGTTCCGTATCTGGCGGAGGAGTACGAGGCGGTGCTCGAGGCGGTGGGGCGTCTCAGCGTCGGCTAGAAGTTCGCCTGCAGGAGAAACCGAGGCCCGGGCCCCGTGGTGGTCCGGGCCTTCGTCTATGCATCGGTGTCGAAGAGATCGTCGGGGATGATGCCCGGGAACTTGGGCGCCCCCACCTTCTTGAGGATCCGCGCGCAGAAGATGTGGTAGATGTGCGTTTCCCAGTCGACGATCCCCGCCCGCATGTGCAACTGCCGCAGGTAGGTCAGGAACTTCAGGCGCTCCCCCGGCGAATAGTCCACGTGCTCCATGGTCCAGGCCAAGTGGGCGTACATGGTGTCGAGCTGGCGCTGGTCCGGCAGCTTGGTCGAGCGGTGGGGGTGGCGGACCCGCATTTCGGGCCGCAGCAGGCCCTCGCCCCGGGGCGGCAGCTTCGTGGTGCGGGCGGTGTCGGCCCCGCCCCGCTGAATGGCCTGGCGGATTTCCCAGCTGTAGAGCATCACGGCCTGGGCCAGGTTGAGGCTGGGCTGCTCGGGGGCGGTGTCCACCGTGGACAGGTAGCGGCAGATGTCCGCCTCGTCGTTGGTCAGCCCGGTGCGCTCGGTCCCGAAGAGGATGGCGACGGTGGCCTCGCGGCTGTGCTCGGCGATGTGGTCGCTCATCTCCGCGGGGGTGAGCAGGGCGTGCTTGCGCAGTTGGCGCGGCCGCGCCGTGGTGCCGGTGACGACGGAGCAGTCGCCGACGGCATCCATGATGTCGTCGAAGATCTCGGCATTTTCGAGGATATCCTCGGCGCCGTGGGCCAGGGCCCGGGCGCTCTTGCCCTTGGGGTTGAGCGGCGAGATGAGGCGCAGCCGGCTGAGGCCCATGGTCTTCATGGCGCGGCAGGCGGCCCCGATGTTCATGGGTTCGGTCGTGCGGCTGAGCACGACGACCACGTTGTCGAGGCTGGGGGCGGGACGGGATGCTTCGGTCAAGACGCGGTCCTTGGCTGGGGTTTGGGTTTCGGGGAATGGTAGTGGATGGGGCGGTGGGGGGCAATCGGGACGGTCGTGGAAGTTGTCGGGCTCCTTTCGACAATGTAGACTCATGGTTGCCCGTCCAGTCGAGATGCGCCCGTCCCGCATCCCTGGGGGCCAAGGGGGAATTCATGTCGAAGTCCATCATGTTGACGGTGGCCGCGATCCTGGCCGCCGCCCTGGCCGCCTGCGCACCGAGCACCCAAACCGCCAACAACATCATGATCTCGAAGGACATGCGCCGGGACGCCCGGCCCGACACCTCCGACATCGCCGCGTTGATCGCCGAGACGGCGTCGCAATCTCATCAGGAACGCCTGGCCCGCCGCGCCCAGGTGGCAGCCGCAGCCGCCACCTGGCGCGAGTTCACGGAGATCGCGGACAGTCGTCGCCAGCGGCGTGAGCACCCCGAACTCTACGCGGAGGTGGTCCGCGACGACCGCGGCCTCATGGTGGGCCTGGCCAAGGCCACGGTCGCGCTGGAGACGTGCGTCGTCGCCGACCCCACCTGGGTCGAGGCCTGGGCGGACCTCGGCCACTTGCGCCTGGAGATCGGCGATCGGGATCGCGCCCGCGCCTGCCTCGAACGGGCGTTCCTCGCCGCCGAGGCCACCTCACCCGCGGACGACGCCACCATGCTCCGGATCCACCAGGACCTGGCCTGGACCCTCCGCGAACTCGCCCTCTGGGACGAGGGCCTCGCCGCGGTCGCCAAGGGCCTGGAGGACTACCCGACCAACCGCGACCTGTGGCTGGTCAAGGGCTTGCTGTTGGCGGGCGCCGGTCGTGCCAACGAAGCCACGCAACTTGGCCGACGCCTGCCACGGCGCGAAGTCCGCTATTTCGACACACGCACCGATAGCTGGAACACCAAGGAGTCCAATTACGAGCGGCGCTGGATCAAGTCCCAGACCCACCTGGCCGAGGGTGACGTTCGCGAGGCCTACCGCGCCCTGGACGAAGTGCCCGATGACCAGCGCGTCGATATCCACGACCAACGAGGGCAAGGCTGGAAGCTCGGCTACAACGCGATCAGCGACAATCAGCGCCGCTTTTGGGGCGACCTGGGGCTGCTGGCCGAACTCCTCGGCGACCCGTCGGCCGTCGACTTCTACGTCGCGGCGTACCGGCAGAGGGACTACGCCTTCTACTATCCGGCGATGCCGGGCGCTCGCGGCCCCCTGGTCATGGACGTGCCCGACAGTCGCATGCCGTTCATGACGAGCTTTGCCCATGGCCACTACCTGTTGGGTTCGCCCTGGGGCTACGTGGCCTTGCAGGTGGACCTCATGTCCCTGGCCCTCTTCGACGAGCAGCGCGATCGGGCCGCCAGGGAGGCCCTCGAAATGCTCGACGTCCTGGACCGGCGCAAGTTGCGGCCGGCCGTCGGCCAGGCCCTGCGCGGCCGCGTCTTCTACCGTCAGGAAGAATACGCCGACGCCTACCGCCACCTGACCGCCGCCCGTGACAGCTTTGCCGCCGCCGGCGACGTGGACGCGCGCACGAGCCTGCTGCTGGGGCTGATCGATCTCGGCGCCCAGAAGTTCAGTTTGGCGGTGGCCAGGTTCGAGGAGTCGGCCCGTGCCGACGGCACCTCGCCGCTGACCTGGCGCATGCTGGGGGTGGCCTACGCCAACCTTGAACGCACCGACGACGCCCTGGCGGTGATGAACCGGGCCGTGGCCATGGAGCCCCGCTCCGTGGCGGGCTACTACAACCGCGGCCTCTTGAACCTGCAGATGCGGCGCTGCGCGGCGGCGCTGGTGGATCTGGACAGGGCATGGCGCCTGGGTCCCGAGAACGAGGATGTGCAGCACCTTCTGCAGGTGGCCGCGTCCTGCGTTCGGGCCGAAGAGGAGGGGGGCGAGGGCCCCCGGGTCCGTGCGGGTGGCGTCGAGGTCTCGTCCTTCACGCCGGGCACGGACATGCTGCTGGACCACCTGGCCGCGGACCTGGAGGACTTCTTCATCGCCGGGTCCGACACCACCACCCCCACTTCGGGCCGACGCATCACCCAAGCCGTGGCCTGCATGGACCGGGGGGACCACATCGCGGCCTGCGACCTGCTCGCCCCCCACTGGGGCGACGACCTGACGCCCCTGGAAGAGGTCATCCTGCTGGAGGCCGAACGGCGCCTCGGGCGCCAGGAGCGCCTGTCAGCCCTGGTGGACGACACCCTGGCCGGCTCGGTGACCACGAGCAACCCCTACGTGTGGGCGCTCATGGTGCTGGAAGTGCGGGGCGCTCCGGAGCGTTACGGGCCCGACGCCGAGGACCGGGTGCTGGCCCGGTTGCTCGATCACTCGGCCGAGTTCAGCGGCCGCACGGTGCGCGACTGGGCGCAGGCCTTGCGGGGGGAGGTGGAGGGGGCGCGGGGGTCCGAGGGCTAGTCGTTCCGCACGAGGAGCGCCAACGCCTCGATATGCGCCGTCTGCGGGAACATGTCCAGCATCTGCAGCTTCGTCAGCTCATAGCCGGCGGCCACGCA
>JAUUZX010000134.1 GCA_030592025.1 bacterium
GACATCCTGGCCGGCGCGCCCGACCCCGTCGGACAACGTCAACCTCTTCGTGACGCCGGCGGGCTACAACCGGGTCGAACCGGCCACCCAGGAGTGGCAGATCTGCCTGAAGTGCCATTCGGATTTCGTGACCCTGCCCGGGGGGAACCGCAACCTCGCGGAAGAGATCAACCCCAACTACGAGTCCACCCACGGGATCGTCCAGGCGGGCACCAACGCCTTCTGCAACACGACGACCATGGTCGAGCCCTGGGCGTCGTCGGGCATCACCTACTGCTCCGACTGCCACCGCTCGAACAACCCGGCCGACCCCGAGGGGCCCCATGGCTCGAATGCCGAGCATCTGCTGGTGGCCACCATCGTGTCCGACGATGTCAACGGCACACCGTTGTGCAACGTGTGCCACCTGTCCACGGTCTACTGGGACGGCAACGCCTCGCCGAGCGCCTACGACGACCACCCGGCTACCCAGGGAGCCCATCAGCTCGCCACCGGTTGTTTCTCGTGCCACATGTGGGAATACGCCTCCGACACCGGCGTAGCGGGCGTCAACCACACCGACGACCTTGCCGCCGGCCGCATCTACGTGCACGGCATGAACAAGAGATTCGTCCAGAACGAGCAGGACGGCACCGCCGGGCAGGGGCAGTTCTCCGATGCCTTCGTGGACGGTTACATCGAGGACATGGACTTCATTGGCAAGAGTTGTTGGTCGGAGACCTGCAAGAGTCACTCCGACAAGTCCTACTAGGTGGCCGGAGAGATGCGAAGCTTCCGGGTCAACTTCACCTCCACGCGGTTGGCCTCCTGGTTGATCGGTCTGGTGGCGCTGCAGATCCTGGTGTCGGCGGTCGTCCCCCAGCGCGACGTGGCCGGGGGCCAGGTCATCGGTTGGCGAATGCTGCCGGACTGGGCCGGTTCCGTCATGGATCTGCTCTGGCTGGACCGGGTCTACGTCTCCCCCATCTTCCTGGCGACCCTCGCCCTGCTGGCGGTCAACCTGCTGGTCGGCAACGTGCGGCGGTTCCGGACCGTGGCCCGGGTCGAAGGCCGGTTGCTGCGGTCCCGTCACGTGGGATCCATCGTCTTCCACCTCGCGCTGCTGATCATCCTGACGGGCATCGTCCTCAACGGCCTCTTCCGGTTCGACGGCGCGTTCGGGGTCACCGAGGGGCAGACCGTCCTCGACGAGCCCGGAGCGTACCTGCGGGTGGAGAAGGGGATCCTGAATCGCGGGCCGGCGGGGAGCTTCGCCCTGACGCTCGAGCGGATCGATCGCGACCATCCCGTCGGGGACGCGACGACCGAGGCTGCCTTCGTCGATGTCCGGGAAATCGGCGACCAGGAGGGCGTATCCGGTCTCGTCAGGATCAACCATCCCTTCATCTGGGAAGGCGTCGAGTTCCACTACGGGGCCCGCACTGGCGTCTCGCCGGAGATCCTGGTGCTCGACACAGCCGGTGAGACGGCGTTCCGCAGCTTCGTGCGCCTGCGAGTCGGAGAGAGCGAGGGTCTGAAGGTTCACGAGGGCTCCGTCAAATTACCCCTTGACGGTATGGAGGTGCTGCTCCGCATCATGGACCGGGACATGATTGATGCGCCGGCAACGGATCACGTGGCGGTCACCCGTTCAGGGGCGGTCCTCTTCGAGGGCGACCTTGCCCGGGGCGATACCGTCGGGGTCGCCGATTACCACATCACCATGCCCCGGGTTCGCGCCTGGTGCGATGTGCACGTCGTGCGAAACCCCTGGCTGGCCATGGTTTTCACCGGATTCTGGGTGGGGCTGGCTGGGCTGCTCATCAGTATCCTGCCCAGGGTTCTGGGCAAGTAGGGAGCGGGCGTCATGAACGATTTCGAGACCATCCTGTTCTGGATCACCGCACTCCTGCTGGCCGTCGGCTTCGCCGCAGCGATCACCGCACTCATCTTCGTGAGACGGCGCGCACTATCTATCGCCCAGGGGGCGGTGCTCCTGGCGACGGTCACCCTCACCGCGCTGGGTATCGTGCGATGGGCCCTGACCGGCCACCCGCCGTTCGTCAGCCTTTTCGAGTCGATGCTGGCCTCTATCTGGTTTATGCTCGTCATCTTCCAGCTCGTGCAACTGAGGGTTCCCCACGCCAAGGTCCTGCTCGTGCCGGTGGCGGGCATCGCCCTGATGCTGCTGGGCTGGTCTTCCTCCCTGCCCCAGGAGGCGTCGCCCCTGTCCGCGGCGCTGAAGAACGTCTGGCTCTTCATCCACGCCTCCTTCGCCACCGCAGGCGCCGGGGTCTTCCTGGTGGGCGTGTCCTACTCGGTGATCTACCTGATGGGCGAGAGCCGACTCGCCCGGCTGCGGGAAATGGTGCCGGCGCTCCCCCAGCAACGCGACCTCCCCCGCTCGGTGGTCACCTTCCTGCTCTTCGGCCTCGTCCTCTGGGGCGTGATGATCGTTTCCGGGGCAATCTGGGCCCACTCCGCCTGGGGCCGCTACTGGGCCTGGGACCCGGTGGAACTCTGGTCGCTCCTGAGCTGGTTGATCTACGCCCTGCTGTACCACGCCCGGGTGTCGCTGCGGCTGCCGACCCGAGCCTTCTGCATCTTGAACATCGTGGCCGCCGCCACGGTGGCCTTCGCCCTGTGGGGTGTCCACTACGTCTACGAGACGATCCACACCTATGGCTAGGGGACCTCGCATCGCCGTCGCCCTGGGGCTGGCCGTGGTCCTGTTGGGGGGCCTGGTCTTCTCTTGGCGCACCGACGGCCGCGAGGAATCCTACGCGTCGCTCCCTGTCCTGGAACGGCTCGTGCAGATGGACGAGGGGACGCCCGGCCACCCCCCTGCCCGGCTCCAGGTTCGCGGCGATACCCTCTTCGTGAGCTACAACGGCCTGCCGCGCATCGATCTGTTCGACCTCGACGTGAATCCCCTCGGGACGATCCACCTGACGGCGCCGGAACCGATCCTGCCCACGTCCTTCGCCGTCACGGACAGCCAGGTGCTCGTGGCGGACCACGGCAGGGGCGTCATCGCCCGCTTCGCCCGTGACGGCAGCTACCTGGAATCCCATGACACCTTGCCGGACGGGACCACCCGCCTGTCGCCCATCGCCGTGACCAGCTACGACGGGATGGCCTACGTCGCCGACATGAAGATCCGCAGGGTGCTGGCCATCGCCCTCAACACCCAGCCGGGGGTTACCGAGACCGGGGAACTGATTCTGACGGTTCCGCCCCTGGGGATCGAACCGACGGGCTTCCCCTCCGCCGTGCAGGTCACGCCGGACGGACGGTTGCTGATCGGGGACGCGCAGGCCGGCAAGGTCAGTGCCCATACCTGTGACGGGCGTTTCGTCTACGATTTCGATGCGATCCCCGGCCTCCGGAACATGGCCCCGCAGGGTTTCGCGGCGGACGACCGGACCGATCCGTCATTGCAGGACGAGAACTCCTTCGACCCCAGCGGGATCCGCGCCCAGGGTCGATGGCATGTCGTGGACGGCTACAACGGACAGGTCCACATGTTCAACCCGCTGGGCCGCTACCTCGGGTCCTACCCGGACGAGGCGAGGCTCGCCGGCCCCGCCGGTATCGCCATCGACAGGGCCAACCGCCGCATTTACGTCGCGGATCCGCCGACCGGCAGGATCCTCATTTACCGGTACGAGGAGTAGTGAGTTGGGAAATATAATACTTATGCTGGCCAACTATTTCCACGACCTGGCCGTGGCGTTGCTGGCGACCAACGTCGTCATGATCCATGTCGTCGGGCGGTTTGCGGGCGACGATCCGATAAAAAAAGAGGCCTTATACTCTCTTGTTTCCTATCTTTCGAGGATCACTTGGGGAACACTGATCTACGTGATGGTCATGGGTGGTGTGCGGGCCTGGTTCTTCATGGATTTCGAATGGAATCCGGCCGTCGGCCGCGGTCAGATCGCGGCCCTGGTCGTCAAGCACATCCTGCTGGTCGGTCTGACGATCTACGGAATCGTCGGCATGCGCCGGCACAAGGAGCGACTCCATGGCGGCACCTAGGACGATCGTTTTCGTCACTCCTCCCTACCATTGCGGGGTCGTCGAGGTGGCCGGCACCTGGCCGCCTCTCGGCTACATTTCCCTGGGTGGTCAGGCTGAACGCGCCGGCTGGAAAGCGGTGATCTATGACGCGATGTCGCTGCGCCACGACCACGCGCAGATAGAAAAAACCCTGCGCGGCATGGAATTCGACGTCGTTGCGACCTCGGCCATCACCCCCACCTACCCCGACGCGGCCGAAGTATGCGCCACCGCCAAGCGGATCGACCCCGGCTGCGTGACGATCATGGGGGGCGTGCACCCGACGTTCATGGCCGACGAGGTGCTGGCCAAGGACCCGGCCGTGGACTACGTGATCGCGGGAGAGGGCGAACTCCCGCTCTACGAGTTCCTCAGCAGGTTCGATGACCTCGACAACCGCCATTCGTCGCCCAATCTCGTCCGGCGCGGTGACTTCGGCACGGTGCACAACCCGCGGATTCCCCTGCTGGACAATCTCGACTCGCTGCCCATGGCATGGCATCTCCTGGACTGGGACATCTACAAGTACTTCGTCATCGACGACGCGCGCCTGGGGGCCATATCCACGTCCCGGGGCTGCAACCACAACTGCACCTTCTGCTCCCAGCAGAAGTTCTGGGACCAGCAGTGGCGAGGGCGCTCCCCCGCCGCCGTGGTGAAGGAAATGTCCTACGTGCACCGGACCCACGGCACGAACGTCTTCCTGTTCACGGACGAATACCCGACCAAGGATGCCGATCGCTGGCACGAACTCGTCGACCGCATCATCAAGGCGGACCTCGACAGTTACATCCTGATGGAAACCCGCGTCGAGGACATCGTCCGGGACGAGGCGATCCTGCCCGACTACCGCAAGGCGGGGATCGTCCACATCTACGTGGGCGCCGAGGCCACCGACCAGGAAACCCTGGACCAGATCAACAAGGAGATCTCGGTCGACGAATCCCGGCACGCCATCGAATTGATCGCGCGCCACGACATGATTTCGGAGACGAGTTTCGTCCTCGGATTTCCCGACGAGACCCAGGACTCCATCGACCGCACCCTCGAACTGGCGCGGGAGTTCAATCCGGATTTCGCCCATTTCCTGGCCATCACACCGTGGCCCTACGCCGACCTCTACGAGGAGTACCGCGAACTCATCGTCGACCATGACTACCGCAACTACAACCTGATCGAGCCCATCATCAAACCCCACGGCATGTCGGTCCGGGACATCGACCGCGCCATCATCGATTGCTACCGCAAATTCTACGTGCCGAAAATGCTCACCTACCAGAGGACGAAGAGCGCCTTCCGGCGGGAATACCTCCTGAAGTCGGCCAAGTTGATCATGGGGTCGTCTTTTCTGATCAAGAAATTCGCCCGCCTAGGCGTGGATCCCCGGGTCGTGATGCGCGACATGATGCATCCCTAGCACCTTGCTGATCGATGTCGCCACAATTTCGGAGTTCATTTTCATTTATAGTCAGGTTCCCGCAGAGTAACGGGTTCGGATTCTTTCGCTGGGTCGGAAGTGCCCTGGCCGGAACCCGTAGATATATATGCACTTAACCAGCCGACCGCGCACGGTCGAGACAATTTCTTGACTGTACGGATTTACGTTATTCTGTTAACATTGAAAACCCTACAGTATCGAAGGGAAATGATTTGTCCATCCTTCGGC
>JAUUZX010000198.1 GCA_030592025.1 bacterium
ATCCTGAGCCCAAAATAGTGCGTATCGAGGCCAGCGGTGAAAGGATAGTTACCGCCGGAGATATTGTCAGCGATGATGGAAAATGTGAGGTGCTGAATCCAAAGCAGCATATTGCAGCGCTTTCGGAAAAAGCGGCCTTTAAAATGGAGATGCAAGTTAGGGTCGGTAAAGGGTATTCTCTGGCCGAAGCGAATAAAGATGAGGATGCTCCGGCTGGCACTATACCCATTGATGCTGTATATTCTCCCATTAAGCGAGTCAATTATACTGTGGGCAACGCACGCATAGGTCAGCGTACCGATTATGACAAGCTTTCCATGGAGGTATGGACAGATGGAAGTATTCTCCCCGAAGATGCTGTTGCCTATTCAGCTAAAATTTTAAAGGAGCAAGTAACGATATTCATCAATTTTGATGAGAAGGCTGAACCCAAGCCGGACAAGAAAGACGATCACGACGGTCCAGACCACGATGAACGCCACCGCCAGGGAGAGCAGCGTGAGGATGAAGGTGTGGATACGGGACAAGCGCGGCACGTCGGACCCCCGATGAAAATGATAGGAATTTGATCATCTTTTCCCAAGGTGACGTTCTTGGCAAGGCCCTGTTTCGGTGGCGGGGTAGACAATGGCCGCCCCCCGGATTAGCTTCCTACCCACGACCAGACGTCACCGGACCCCTGAAAGGCTGACCCGCCCCATGAACGACGCGACCTCCCCGGACACGGGCGCCCCCGCCGAAGAGAGCCTGGACTTCGTCCGCACCCGCGTACGCGACGACGTGGCCGCCGGCCGCAACGACAGCCGCGTCCACACACGGTTTCCCCCCGAGCCCAACGGCTACCTGCACATCGGGCACGCCAAGAGCATCCTCCTGAATTCCGGCATCGCCCAGGAATTCGGCGGCAAGTTCAACCTGCGCTTCGACGACACCAACCCCGACAAGGAAGAGGTGGAGTACGTCGAGGCCATCAAGGACGACATCCGCTGGCTCGGCGCCGACTGGGAAGACCGCCTCTACCACGCCAGCGACTACTTCGACCAGCTCTACGCCTGGGCCCGGCACCTGATCACCGAGGGCAAGGCCTACGTCTGCTCCCTCACCGAGGAGCAGGTGCGCGAGTACCGGGGCACGGTCAAGGAAGCCGGGCGGCCCAGCCCCGACCGGGAGCGTCCCGCCGAGGAGAGCCTGAAGCTGCTGGATGAAATGAAGACGGGCGAGCACGAGGAAGGCGCCTTCACCGTCCGCGCGAAGATCGACATGGCCCACCCGAACATGAAGATGCGCGACCCCCTGCTGTACCGCATCAAGCGGGTGCCCCACCACCGCACGGGCGACGCCTGGAACATCTACCCCATGTACGACTTCGCCCACGGCCAGAGCGACGCCATCGAGGGCATCACCCACTCGGTCTGCACCCTGGAGTTCGAGGTGAACCGGCCGCTGTACGACTGGTTCATCGAGAACCTCCCGGTGCCCCACAAGCCGCAGCAGATCGAGTTCGCGCGGCTGAACCTGACCTACACCGTGATGAGCAAGCGCAAGCTGCGGCAGCTCGTCGACGAAGGGCACGTGACCGGCTGGCACGACCCGCGCATGTGCACCATCCGGGGGCTCCGGCGTCGGGGCTACACCGCGAGCTCCATCCGCACGTTGTGCGAGCGGGTGGGCGTGGCCAAGCGCAACTCGACCGTCGATTTCGCGCTGCTCGAATGGGCCATCCGCGACGAATTGAACCGCACGGCCGACCGGGTCATGGCGGTGCTGCGGCCCCTGAAGGTCGTCATCACCAACTACCCCGAGGGCGAGGTGGAGTGGCTCGAGGCGGAGAACAACCCCGAGGACGCGACCCGGGGCACCCGCAAGATTCCCTTCTCCCGGGAGATCTGGATCGAGCGCGATGATTTCCGTGAAGAGGCGCCCCGCAAGTTCTTCCGCCTGAAGCCCGGCACCGAGGTGCGCCTCAAGCACGCCTACTTCATCACCTGCGACGAGGTGGTCAAGGACCCGGCCAGCGGCGAGGTCGTCGAACTGCGCTGCAGCTACGACCCGGCCAGCCGCGGCGGCCAGTCCCCCGATGGACGCAAGGTCAAGGGCACCCTCCAGTTCGTCGAGGCCGGCCACGCCGTCGAGGCCGAGGTGCGCCTGTACGACCACCTGTTCAACGCGCCCTTCCCCGAGGACGGCGACGGGTTCCTGGCCAACCTCAACCCCGGCTCCCTCGAGGTGCTCACGGACTGCAAGCTGGAGCCCGCCCTGGCCGAGGCGGAGGTCGGGTACCACTGCCAGTTCATGCGCACCGGCTACTTCTGCGTCGACAGCGTCGATTCGAAGCCCGGCGCTCCCGTGTTCAACCGCACGGCGACCTTGAAGGACGCCTGGGCCAAGCTCGAGGCCAAGAAGGGTCGATGACCACGAAGAGTTGACGCCCGCTTGACCCACACCGATCGTGGGAACACGTGAGAGGAGGTGACACCATGCCCGAGAAGCAACGCATCGCCCTGACCCGTTTCGCCAAGAGCGCCGGCTGAGCAGCGAAACTGAGTCCGGGGGACTTGTCCGAAATTCTCGACCCCATCCGCGCCGCCAGCCCGGCCGACCTCCTCGTCGGTTTCGAGACGGCGGACGATGCCGGCGTGTACCGCCTCGACGCCGACCGGGCCGTGGTCTGCACCGCCGACTTCATCACCCCCGTGGTCGACGACCCCCGCACCTTCGGGCGCATCGCCGCCGCCAATTCCCTGAGCGACGTCTACGCCATGGGCGGCACACCGCTGCTGGCCCTCAACCTCCTGGGCTACCCCCCGGCAGGCGTGCCCAACGAGGTGCTGGGCGAGATCCTGGTGGGCGGCGCCGAGGTCTGCGCCGAAGCGGGCTGCGCCGTGGCCGGCGGCCATTCCGTACGGGATGAAGAGGTGAAGTTCGGCCTGAGCGTCACCGGCACGGTCCACCCCGACCGCATCCTCCGCAACAGCACCGCCCGCCCCGGCGAGGTGCTGCTGCTGACCAAGCCCCTGGGCACCGGCGCCCTGGTGGCCGCCGTGAAGAAGGGCCGGGTCGACGACGCCGGTTTCGATGCGCTGGTCATCTGCATGACCGCGTTGAACCGCTGCGGCGCCCACCTGTGGGACGCCGGCGTGGGCGCCGCCACCGACGTGACGGGCTTCGGCCTCACGGGCCACGCCTTCGAGATGGCCAGCGCGGCCGACGTCACCTTCGTCATCGCCACCTCCGCCCTGCCCCTGCTGCCCGACGCTGTCCGGCTCTGCGCCGAGGGCTTCACCTGCGGCGGCACCAGGTCCAACGCGGCCTTCACCGCCGGCGGTATCCGCTTCGCCGACGACCTGCCCGAGGGCATGACCGGCCTTCTGCACGACCCCCAGACCAGCGGCGGGCTCCTGGTGAGCGCCCCGGCCGATCGCGTGGCCGACGTCCAGGCCGTCATGGGCGAACACGGCGCCCTCTGCGCCGAAATCGTGGGCGAGGTCACCCCCCGGGACACCGACGGGCCCTACCTCGACTTCCGCGTCTGACCCGGATCAACGGCAGATTCCGTTCAATCCCGCTGCCGGATTGACGATAACCCGCCCAGATACACCCGTGCCCGCGACCAGTCAAGGAGCCCCCGTGACGGTTACGACCCATAAGTCCCTCATGGACCTGCACCCCCGAGAATTGAAGGGGATCGTGCAGGACATCCCGACCCTGCCGGTCATCTACCAGGAACTGTTCAACAGGATGCAGGATCCGGACGTCGGCGTGCCCCAGTTGGCGAACATCATCACGAAGGACCCCGCCCTGACGGTCAAGGTGCTGCACCTGGTCAACTCGGCTTTCTACGGCAGCCCCAAGGAGATCAAGACCATCAGCCGGGCGGTGGTCATCCTGGGCTTCCAGGCCGTGCGCAGCGCCGCTCTCGCTATCAGTGTCTTCGACTATTTCGGCGACGAGGAATCGTCCTCCGAGGTCGACATGACCCGCTTCTGGGAACACAGCATCGCCGTGGCCGCCATTTGCAAGGTGCTCGCCGCGGAGTTCCTGCCCCGGCAACAGGAAGAGGCCTTCGTCGTCGGCCTGCTCCACGACGTGGGCAAGCTCATCGAGAAGCGCCAGTTCGCCGAGGATTTCGACGAGGTGTGCAAGGTCGCCCAGGAACTCCACCTGTCCTGGTACGACTGCGAGAAGCAGCTCTTCCAGCTCACCCACGCCACCATCGGCAAGGCCGTGTTCCGGGCGTGGGGCTTCCCCGGCGTCGTGGTCGAGTCGGTCCAGCATCACCACACGCCGGCATCGGCCAGAACCCATCCGCAAATGGCGTCGCTGGTCCATGTGGCCAACTTCATCGCCTACGAGATGGGGCACGGCGCGCCGGGAGCCTATCCCTCGGATAGCTGCGACAAGTCTGCGCTGAATCTGCTGGGGGTGGATTTCGAGAAGTTGGAGGGGCACGAGGCCGAGATCCGGGGGGAGATCGACCGGGCCATGCAGATCCTCAAGCTCATCGAGTAGGTTGTGCCTCTGAAATTGTGTCCGGCCCGTCCCTTGCGGTGGGCCGGACATGAGACACCCCAAATACCCCTCCAAATCATGGGCCCCACCCTTCTGCCCCAACCCCAACTGCAGGCACCACAACAACTCCGGCGATCCCTGGCCCTACAAGAAGATCGGCTACTTCCGGCGACACATCGCCCCACACCGTATCCAGCGGTTTCTATGCAAGACCTGCAAACGCAGCTTCAGCACTCAAACCTTCTCCCAAAGCTACTGGCAAAAGCGCCCTGACCTCGATGCCGCGGTCTTCATGAAGACCATCGGCGGCA
>JAUUZX010000460.1 GCA_030592025.1 bacterium
GGTTGTTGCTCCGGCTATGCAAGCCGTCCCCACGGCGGCTGCGTTGCTGATCCCTGACTTTCCGGTCGACGAATCGCCCCGACGAATATTCCTATCCGTCAAATAAACCGCCTACAGGAATATGTCCGGAACAAATCTGTGTTGAAGACTATACCACGAGGCCCCGAATCGGTCAACAGGGCAAATTACCATCTCATAGTCGTCTTTTGAGTTCTGCGAATCAAATAGCAGCATCAGGAGCGGTGCTAATCGGGTGCCGGAACGACGACGATCCGCCCCCGTGAGTCGATCCCGACCCGGAGAACCACCCCCGGCGCGAGAGCCACAAGCATGGGCCTCCCCTCCACCGCCGGGACGGTGACGACACGCCGGCTGAAGGTGCCGTTGCGCAGGATCATGCCATCGCCGCGGAAGGTGCACGACACCCCACGGCGGGCCAATTGGGCCACTTCCGAATCCGCGAGAAAAACGGGACCGGCCTCCGCCAGGTCGGCCAGCAGCCCTCCGAGCCCCTCACGCCCCGCCCGGGCGAGATCCCGGTCCGTGTGGGCGAAGTTGACCCGATGGGTCTCAATGATC
Organism: bacterium; assembly: GCA_030592025.1. The sequence continues at coordinate 580 of JAUUZX010000460.1, forward strand.
GCAGGTTCGCCCTTGGCCCAGGCCGTGAACACCTGGGCCCGGCAAGCATCCGCGACGGCCGCGGGATCCCGGGACTGGGCCGGCTCGTAGCGGCAATTGCGCTCGAGGTAGGTCCGTCCTCCATGGGCCAGCACGTCCCAGCGCCGAGTCGCGAATTTGGCGATCCTGCCGAGCAGTCCCCTGGGCAGATCTGGATTCCGTTGCTCGCGTTTGCCCTGGATCACCGTCAGGCCTTGGCGCTCCCACAGGTCCTCGACGCGGCTGTTCCAGGTGTAGTCCGGCGCCACCACGGCCCCCACCGGTCGACCGAAGACATCCTCGAATCGCTCCAGGGACAGGGCGAGTTCCCCGGCCAGATCCGCGTCCGACCGCCAGGGGCCCAACTCCCGCGCCCTTTCGCTGCCGGGGAAGAGCATGATGCCGCGGCGTGTCGCGTCGACGGCCACGCCGGGCTCCAGGGCCCGTTCGCGCCGGTGGGCAGGATCGTAATGCCAGGTAGCATGGAACTCGGGATGCCACACACCGCGTCGGCGAGCGTCAGCCACCGCTTGCCAGAGACCCGGCCGCGCGTAGGGCACCGGCAGCGCGGGCAACCCACGACGCACCCAGGTCGTCCCGTCCCAGGCCAGGGAGAACATGACGTAGTTGGGCTGAAGAACCGCCGGCAAGCCGTCCCGTCCCCGCACGCGATCCAGAAGATCCGCCAGTTCGGCGACGTCGGCGCTGTCTTCGAGGGTGGAGCCCCAGTAGACATCCGGGAACCGGCCCGGCGTCAGGGCCTCGCGGTCGAGCCCCTGCCAAGCGTCGGCGTTCGGCACGAAACCGGCCAACCCCCAGTCGTCGCTCTCGACGACCACGGCCCGCAACCGCCGCCAATCCACGGCGGTTCGCGCGCCCCCCAGCAGGAACGCCGTCATGCCCAGGGCTACCGCGACAGCGGCGATGAGAAACCTGATCGGTGTTTTCACCCGGTACCCTTCCTCGCGATGCGCGCCCACCAGTAATCACCCAGGGAGATCCCGTCCCGCGCGATGGCTGCCGCCAACTCGTCGGCTTCGCTTCCCGGATCCGGCTGTCCCGAGCGCAGCAGAGCGACCACCGCGTCGGCATCGACCCCGTAGCTGTTGCCACAGGTTCCGCTGTCGACCACCTCGAACGGTCCTGGCGCCAGAAGCCGGCGAAACGCCTTCCGCCCGAGCAGGGGCCCCCGTCCCGGCAACCCGGCGAGGAAGGCCTGCAAGCGGGTGTAATGCCCCGCGGGCCCCGGATCCTCGAGGGGGCGGTCCTCCAGGACCACGAGCTCTCCCCTGTCGGCCAGGAGCGCCCACCAGGTCTCCCAGGGCAACGCCGGCGCAGCGTCGGCCAGCAGGTGCCGCACCAGATTCGGCAGCACGACCAGGTCCCACGCGCCGTGGGCCACCGGCGGTACGCGAACGTCCCCGGCGACGACCGCAGCCGGCGGGCAGGGCACAGGACGTCGGTCCACCCCCACCACGGACGCCCCCGCCGCGCTCAAGATACGAGTGAAGCGCCCGTCACCGCCCCCCAACTCAAGCACGCGCACCGGTGCCGGACGCGCCAGTATTTCGCGCAGGGAAGGAGCCAGGGGGGTGAAGGACATGGTGGAATTCAGCCGGTCTCGCCGGAGTCTCCCGACCCCGCGCTCGCCTCGGAAGCCGGCTCATCCGACCTGCCGTTGCGGGCAAACCGCGCCTCCCTGGCCACCCGTCGCCGCTCGGCCTGGAGGTCGATGACGTCCGCGACATTGGGCCCGAGGGTGCCGTCGATCTTGTCCAGACGGTCGTCGAAGCCCACGGCGTAGAAGATCTCGGTGAAGAGGTCGAGCCCGCGCTGGCGGTTCTGCAGATGGCGCATGGCCCCCAGCTGGGCCGCGAGCAACCACGCCGCCATGGCGGGCAGACCAAGCCAGGCGATGCCCAGGAAGTCACTCAGGCTGAAGACGATGGTGCCCGCGGTTACGAGCAGCAGGCAGATCACCGCCGTGCCGGGCGTGAAGCCCAGACGCAGCAGGCGGTGGTGCAGGTGGTGGTCGTCGGCCTGGAAGATCGAGATCCGGCGGCGGGAACGGCGGACGATGGTGGTCCCCGTGTCCCAGATGGGCACGATCATCGGCGCCAGCAGCACGGGCAGGCTCACGCCGTGGGTGCGGCTGA
>JAUUZX010000120.1 GCA_030592025.1 bacterium
CGTCCAGCGCGGTGGTTGACCTGACGGTCTGGCCGCCCCGGGTCCTCAGGACCGGGCCCCTTCCCGCACCGGATCCCGAGGCTCTTGACGGTGCCGGTCGGGGGGCATAACTTCGACCTGACGGAATGCCCTGAACCGGCGTTTTGACAGGAACTTGAGACTTTGCCGGCGCGGGTGCGTCCGGCCGGAGAGGGACCATGCGCATCGCCATCGGTTCGGATCATCGGGGCTTCCCCCACAAGGAACTCATCACGATGGCGCTGCGCGGCGCCGGGCACGAGGTGCGGGACTGCGGTTGTCCGGGCACCGAATCGGCGGACTACACGGACGCGGCCCTGGCCGTCGGTGAACTCGTCGCCAACCGCGCGGTCGAGGCGGGCGTGCTCATTTGCGGATCGGGCATCGGCATGAGCATCGCGGCAAACAAAGTGCGCGGCGTACGCGCGTCCCTGGTCTTCACCCCGGACCAGGCCCGCACGACCCGGCAGCACAACGACAGCAACGTCGTGTGCCTCAGCGGCGACGGCGTCGATCCCGAGACGGGGCAGACGCTGGTGGCGGCCTGGCTGGCGGCGGAATTCGAGGGTGGTCGCCACGGGCGGCGCGTCGACAAGATCACGGCCTACGAAGACGAGCACATGAACCGGGAGTAGCGGAGATGTACGACGAAGTGCGGAAGACCGATCCGGAGCTGGCCGCGATCCTGGAGGCGGAGCTGGGGCGGCAGCGCGGGACCCTCGAGATGATCGCCAGCGAGAACTTCACGAGCCCTGCGGTGATGGAGACCATGGGGTCGGTCCTGACCAACAAGTACGCCGAGGGATACCCGGGCAAACGCTACTACGGCGGCTGCGTCCACGTGGACGAGGCCGAGACCCTGGCCAAGAAGCGCGGCATGGCCCTGTTCGGCGCCGAGCGCGTCAACGTGCAGCCCCACAGTGGCTCCACCGCCAACATGACGGCCTACCTCTCGGTCCTCAAGCCGGGGGACAAGCTCATGGGCCTGAGCCTCAGCCACGGCGGCCATCTGACCCACGGCCATCCGGTGAACTTCTCCGGGCTGCTCTTCGACGCCGTCCACTACGAGGTGGACCGGGAGACCGAGACCATCGACTACGACCGGCTCCGGGACCAGGCCCTGGCCGAGCGGCCGAAGATGATCGTGGGCGGGGCCAGCGCCTACCCGCGCTTCTGGGATTACGAGAAGCTGCGCAGCATCGCCGACGAGATCGAGGCCGTGCTCACCTTCGACATGGCCCACATCGCCGGCCTGGTGGCCGGCGGCGTGCACCCCAGCCCGGTGCCCCACTGCGACCTGGTGACGTCGACCACCCACAAGACCCTGCGCGGCCCCCGGGGCGGCATCGTCCTGGCCAAGAAGTCGTTCTTCAAGAACGTCAACAAGATGAATTTCCCGGGCATCCAGGGCGGGCCCCTCATGCACGTCATCGCGGCCAAGGCCGTGTGCTTCCAGGAGTGCATGCAGGACTCGTTCAAGGTCTACGCGCGAAACATGGTGGAGAACGCCCGCGTCCTCGGCGAGGAGCTGCTGGAGCGGGGCTTCCACCTGGTCAGCGGCGGCACGGACAACCACCTGCTGCTGGTGAACGTCGCGGGCAAGGGCCTGACCGGCAAGGCCATGGAGGAGCTGCTGGAGCACGTGGGCATCACCGCCAACAAGAACACGGTGCCCTTCGACCAGGAGAGCCCCTTTGTCACCAGCGGTGTGCGCCTGGGTACGCCGGCCCTCACGACCCGGGGCATGGGCCCCGACGAGATGCGTATCATCGCCGCCATCATGGATGAGGCCGTGCAGAACCGGGAGAACCAGGACGCCCTGGATGCCCTGGCGGCCCGGGCCGGCGAACTGAGCGCGGCGTTCCCCCTGTACCCGGGGCTGGAGTAGACCGACCATGAAGTGCCCGCGGTGCGGCAACGAGGATGACAAGGTGGTGGACAGCCGGGCGGTGCGCGAAGGCCGCGCGGTCCGTCGCCGTCGTGAGTGCCTCGGCTGCGGGGAACGCTTCACCACCTACGAGGCCCTCGAGACGCGGCCCGTCATCGTCGTCAAACGCAGTGGTCAACGGGTGACCTACGACCGCTCCAAGGTCATCCTCGGTGTGACCAAGGCCTGCGAGAAGCGCCCGGTTTCCCTGGAGGAGATCGAGACCATCGTGGACCGGGTCGAGCACCACTTGGCGACGTCCGGCCGCCGCGAGGTGCCCAGCGAGACCATTGGCCAGCATGTCATGGAGCACCTCTACGGCGTGGACGACGTGGCCTACGTGCGTTTCGCCTCGGTGTACCACAGTTTCCAGAGCATCGACGAGTTCTACGGCCTGTTGCGGGATCTGCGCGACGGCAGGGACGGCCAGTCGTGAGCGGGCGCGGGACCGACCGGCCCGATCCTGAACGCGGTCCCCTGGATCAGCCGGAGACTCTCGAATCGGAGGAGGGGCCGAAGGAGACCGCGGCGGATGCGGAGGGCACGTCGGAAGAGAAGTCGCCCATGGGCCTCCTCGACCACCTGGACGAGTTGCGCAGGGTCCTGTTCCACTCCTCCATCGCCGCCTTCGCGGCCACGATCCTCTGCTGGTTCTGGTCGGCCCAACTGCTCGATCTGCTCATCCTGCCCATCCAGGATCAGGGTGTCTACTTCACGGCCCCCAACGAGGCCTTCCTGGTGCGCCTGAAGATCTCCGGGGCGGTGGGTCTCTTCGTGGTGGCGCCGTTCATCTTCTTCAAGATCTACGGCTTCATCCTGCCCGGCCTCTACCGGCAGGAGCGCAAGGTCGTCACCCCGCTCCTGCTGTCGACGACCGCGCTGTTCTATGCGGGGGTGAGCTTCGCCTTCCTGGTGGTGATCCCCCAGGTGATCGTTTTCCTGCTGAGCTTCGGCACCTCGGCCATGCAGCCGCTCCTGGGGGTGGGCCCCTACTTCAGTTTCGTCTCGCGGCTCTGCCTCGCTTTCGGCCTGGTGTTCGAGTTGCCCCTGCTGGTGCTCTTCCTCAGCGTCATCGGGGTGGTCAACCCGCGCATGCTGCTGCGCACCTGGCGCTACGCCATCGTCCTGATTTTCGTGCTGGCGGCCATCCTGACGCCGCCGGATATCATCAGCCAGGTCATGATGGGGGGGCCGGTCATCGTCCTCTACTTCGGCTCGGTGCTGATCTCGCTGGTCGTGACGCGGGGCCGCGGCAAACAGGATTGACAACAGCCGTTTTTGGAGAATATTTGTGGTAGGATCCCGCGGTTGGTGAGGTGCGGTTCGTTGCCATCGCCGCGGGAATCGTCGTTTTCGAGAGTGGAGCCCATGTCGATTTTGGATAACGAACGCGTCAAGCTCGTCATGCTGCAACGGAAGATCGGGCCCGCCCTCGAGCAGGTCGACGCCGAGTTTCGGAGGATCGCCGACGGTGAGAGCCCGCTGACGCGGGAGATCTGCGACCACATCCGCCGGGGCAAGAGCAAGCGCTTCCGCCCGACGCTGCTGCTGCTGTCGGCCCAGGACGGCGACACGTTAGCGCCCGAGGCGATCACGGCGGCCGCCAGCGTGGGACTCTGCCACACGGCGACCCTCGTCCACGACGACGTGATCGATGAGTCCGCCACCCGGCGGGGGCTGGCCTCGGTGTACGCCAAGTACAGCGCCAGCGCCGCCCTGATCATGGGGGACTACCTCTACAGCAAGGCCCTGCACAACCTGTGCGTCGCCGGACTGGACCACGCGGTAGAGTTGCTGGCCCGCACCACCGTGCTCATGGCCGAGGCGGAGATGCTCCAACTGGAGTTCCGCTGGGATCTGGGCATCTCGGAGGAGCGGTACCTGCAGATCATCGACCAGAAGACGGCCTCGCTCATCGAGAACAGCTGCCGCATCGGTGTCGCCCTGAACAAGCGCCTGGCGGAGCACGAGGATGCCTTCGGGGAGTTCGGCAAGAGGACCGGGCTGGTTTTTCAGATCACCGACGATATCTTCGACTACCTTGGCGATGCCCGGCGACTGGGCAAGCCGACGGGCCAGGACTGGGAGGAGGGGCGCGTCACGCTGCCCCTCATCGCGGCCTTGCAACGGGCCGGCGCGGGGAACCGCGCACGCATCGAGGAACTGGCGTTGCTTCGCGGCAGCGGTGACCGCGCAGCCTGCTGGCCCGAGGTGCGCCAGTTCGTGGTGGACAACGGCGGCGTCGACTACGCCTTCGAGATGGCGCGCACCTTCGGTGATCAGGCCAAGACGGCTCTGGGGCCGGTGGCCTCGGGACCCCAGAAGGACCTGCTGGCCGTCGCCGTCGAGTACGTCATCAACCGACTCAACTAGAACCCGGGATGGGAGATATGACCGAGGAAAAAAAGGAAAGTCAGGACCAGGAGGCAGCCGCGACGCCGACCTTCACCATGCCGGACGATTCGGCGGGTTGGTTGCTGGCCGAACGCGCGGGCTGGCACCTCCTGGAGAAGAACGCTGTCGACGTCGTCATCCTGGACCTGCGCGGCCACTCGGACGTCTGCGACTTCTTCGTCGTGGCCTCGGGCGAGTCGGACGTGCAGGTGAGTGCCGCGGCCAAGCATCTGCACGACGCGCTCGTCACCGGGGGGCACAAGCCCAAGAGCACCGAGGGCATGGGCGATGGCCGCTGGGCGCTGCTCGACTACTTCGATGTGGTCGTGCACGTCTTCCACACCCGTAGCCGCGAGTACTTCCAGTTGGAGCGCCTGTGGTCCGAGGGCCACCGCATCGATCTGGATCCGTCCTGGTTCGCCGACGCCGCGGTGGCCGCCCGCCACCCCGAATTGAACTTCGCCACGGCCGCCGGTCCCGGCGGCACCGACTGAGGAACAACCATGCTCGAGGATATCCTGAGGGAAGGCCTGCTGGCGGCTCTGGAACAGTACGGTGTCTACGAAGAGGACGTGGACATCGAGTTGGAGCAGCCGCGGGACCGCAGCCACGGCCACCTGAGCACCAACCTGGCCCTGATGCTGGGCGGACGCCTGAAACGCAAGCCCCGCGAACTGGCCGGCGAGATCGCGACGGCCGTCGATTTCCCCAAGGAGATCGTCGAGTCCGTGGAGATCGCCGGGCCGGGCTTCATCAATTTTCGCATCGCGCGACCCCACCAGATCGAGTTGCTGCTGGACGTGTGGAACCCCGAGGGTGCCCTGGCGGACATCCGCACCGGCGGCGACAAGCGCATCAACGTCGAGTTCATCAGCGCCAACCCCACGGGCCCCCTGAACGTCGTCTCGGCCCGGGCGGGCGCCTTCGGCATGACCCTCGTCAAGCTGCTGACGGCCATCGGCTACGACGCCCACGCCGAGTACTACGTCAACGACGCCGGTCGTCAGGTGAAGCTGCTGGGCGCTTCCCTGCGCGCCCACTACCTGCAGCTCATGGGCGAGAAGATCGACTTCCCCGAGAACGGCTACCAGGGCCGCTACCTCGAGATCATGGCGGCCGAACTCCTGGACCGGGACACGGCAGCGATCCAGGATTCGGCGAAGGCCTTCGACGACGAGAGCTTCCAGCGCGTGACCGCTCCCGAAGGCAACGCCGAGGACTGGCGCCGCCTGCCCGAGGACGAGTCGGTGCGCTGCTTCGCCAAGTACGCCCTCATGAAGATCCTGGGCTGGCAACGCGAAACCTGCCGCCGCTTCGGCCTGCGCTTCGAGACCTGGTACTTCGAGTCGGAGCTCCACGAGACCAAGCGGATCGAGCGGGCTCTCGAGAAGCTGCGCAAGCAGGAGGTCGTGTACGAGGAGGAGGGGGCGGTCTGGTTCCGCGCCACCGACCACGGCGACGAGAAGGACCGTGTGCTCGTCCGCGCCGACGGCATGCCCACCTACTTCCTGGCCGACGTCGCCTACCACTTCCACAAGTACCAGCGCGGCTTC
>JAUUZX010000160.1 GCA_030592025.1 bacterium
CCTGTGGACCGCCGGTCTGCCCGATCCCGACCTCATCATCCGCACGAGTGGCGAGGCCCGGATCAGCAACTTCCTGCTGTGGCAGGCGGCCTACGCCGAGCTGTTCATCACGCCGGTGCTGTGGCCCGACTTCGGGGAGCAGGATCTGTTGCTGGCTATTGCCGACTACCAGAACCGGGAACGCCGCTTCGGCGCCCTGCCCGACGCCAATCCCGCACCGGTGACCGGTGGAGGGACCGGGTTCCTGGATCCCGCCCGTTGGAAACGCCTGCTGAGGACACGCTCGTGAGCAGCGACAACCAGACCGGCGAGACCCGCCTCTCGGCCTTGGGGCGGTTCCGCGCCGCGGGCCTTCTGCCACGGCTGGCCGTGATCATCCTGGGTGTCCCCTGCCTGTACCTGATCACCCTGCGCGGGGGCGCGTTCTTCCTCGTGCTCGTTGACCTGGTGATCCTGCTGGGCCTCTACGAGTTCTACCAACTCATGCGCTCCAAGGGCTACGAGCCGTTCGCGGTCCTCGGCTACTTCTGCTCCCTGGCCATCAGCACCTACGCCTGGCGGCAGGGCGTGGCCGTGCCCCTGATCCTCACGGCGAGCCTGCTGCTCATCATGGTGCGCGAACTCATGCGTCGCGACATGTCCCATTCCCTGGTCCACATTGGGGTGACCCTGTTCGGGATCATGTACGTGGGCTGGCTCGGCGCCCACCTGGTGATGCTGCGGGAGTTGCCGTCGCTGCAGGGAGCCGACCCGGTGCTGGGCGCGCATATGGTGTTCTACGCGGCCCTCGTGACCTGGGCCACCGACACCGGGGCCTACCTGGCCGGGGTGGCCTTCGGTCGGCACAAGCTTCTGCCCCGGGTCAGCCCCAATAAAACGGTGGAGGGCGCCGTGGGCGGGCTCGTGGGGGCGGCCTTCGTCGGCTGGTTGTGCGCCAAGGGCTTCGCCGTGTTCCTGACGCCCCTGGCCGGCGGGTTGCTGGGCCTGGTGGCAGGTCTGCTGGCCCAGCTCGGCGACCTGGTCGAGTCGCTGCTCAAGCGGGACGCGGGCACCAAGGACACGGCCGAACTCATCCCGGGGCACGGGGGCGTGCTGGACCGTTTTGACTCGCTGCTGTTCACCGTGCCGGCGATCTACTACTACTTCCGGCTCTTCGTCGTTTGACCCATGGGAGAAACGGGGTTCCGCCGCTCATGACCGCATCGCGCGACACGTCGCCGCCGACAAGCTCTCTCTACCCCTGCGGCCGCCCTCTGCTGGACCCGGCCCTGCCGCTGGATCTGGTGGTGTTGGGCGCCACCGGGAGCATCGGTCGCCAGACCCTGGACATCGTGCGGGCCCATCCGGACCGCCTGCGGGTCGTGGCGGTGGCCTGCCTGAGTCGGGTCGATGTGCTGATGGATGAACTGGCCACTCTGGCCGCCGCCTGCCCCGACCATGCGCCGCCCCTGGTGGCGGTGGCCGACCCGGTGGCCCGGGAGCGGGCAGCGGCCCTGCCCGGCCTTGGGGACCGGCTGTTGGGGGGTGGCTCCGAGGCCTTGATCGAGGCGGTGGAGGCGCCGTCCGCGGTGGATGTCGTCGTCAACGGGCTCGTCGGCGCGGTGGGGTTGGCGCCCACGTTGGCGGCTGCAGCCCGCGGGGTGCGCATCGCCCTGGCCAACAAGGAATCCCTCGTGGTGGGCGGTGATCTGGTGGCCCGGGCCGTGGCTGCGGGCGGGTCGGAAGTACTGCCGGTGGATTCGGAGCACGCGGCCATCGCCCAGTGCCTCTCGGGACGACGACCGGAAGAGGTGGCCCGGTTGATCCTCACGGCCTCCGGCGGTCCCTTCCGGCAGACGCCGGCCGCGGAACTGGCCCACGTCGAGTTGGACCAGGTGCTGGCCCACCCCACCTGGAGCATGGGGCCGAAGATCACCGTCGACTCGGCCACCCTCATGAACAAGGGACTCGAGATCATCGAGGCCCATTTCCTCTTCGGGCTGCCCTACGATCGCATCGACGTGGTGGTCCATCCCGGGTCCATCGTCCATTCCCTGGTGGAGTTCGTGGACGGTGCCCTGTTGGCCCAGTTGGGCACGCCCAACATGCGCGTGCCCCTCCAGTACGCCATCGCCGGGGAAATCCACTGGCCCCTCGGCGGGGAACGTCTAGATTTGCTGAAGACGAAAACTCTCCACTTCGAGCCGCCCGATCCGGAACGTTTCCCTTGCCTGCGCCTTGCACGAGAGGCGGGGGCGGCAGGAGGTGCGGCGCCGGTCGTGCTCAACGCGGCGAACGAGGTGGCGGTGGAGGCCCTGTTGGCAGGGCGACTGCACTACACGGACATCCCGCACATCATCGAAGATACCCTGGCAGCCGTGTCCGGCCATCGGGTCGACGACCTGGCCGCGGCACTCGCCGTGGATGCCGAAGCCCGCCGCTCGGCGACCGTTCTCATGGAACGGCGCGCCGGGGGCAACGAGGTTTGACGTGACGAGCAATCTTCTGATCACTCTCTTCGCCTTCCTGTTCACCCTGGGTCTCGTGGTCATCGTCCACGAGCTGGGGCACTTCCTGCTGTGCAAGGTCTTCGGCGTGTACGTCAAGACGTTCTCCATCGGCATCGGACCGAAGATGCTGCGCAAGCGCTGGGGCGAGACGGAGTACGTGCTTTCGGCCATCCCCTTCGGGGGGTACGTGAAGATGGCCGGCGAGGGTCTCATGGAGGAGATCCAGGACACGGGCACCTGGGAGGAACGCAAGTACCCCCTGGGGACCCTTGAGGGGAACCGGGAGGCGGCGGGGATCGACGATGACATCCCCCCCGAGCGTCTCTTCAACCAGAAGCCCGCCTGGCAGCGGATGCTGGTGTTCGTGGCGGGCCCCCTGTTCAACCTCGTGCTGTCCTTCGTCATCTACACGGGCCTGATCGCGGTGGAGGGCCTGCCGACGGTGCCGTTCACCACGGTGGGCGAGGTGGCGGAGGCGACACCGGCGGCCACGGCGGGGTTTGTCCTGGGCGACCATATCGTCGCGGTGGCGGGGGAACCCGTGGCCACGTGGGGCGAGATCGAGAGCCTGCTCGTGCCCGAGGGGAACCGCAGCAACGGAACGACACCGCCGGTGGTCGTGACGGTCGAGCGGGAGGGCCTGCAGCGTGACCTCGACCTCGCACCGGTTTTCGACGACGAGGCCGGGTACTGGTCCGTGGGGCTGCGGCCCTGGAACACGACCGTGGGCCTGGTCCAGAAGGGTGGGCCCGCCGACCGCGCCGGGCTGCGCAGCGGTGACGAGATCCTGGAGGTGGCCGGCGAGACGGTCACGTCCTTCGGGGCCATCGCCACCCTGGTGAACGCCCGGCCCGACGAGGCGATCCCGATGCGCTGGCGGCGGGACGGCGAGATCATGGAGGGGGTGGTCCAGGCCGAGGCATCGGAAATCCAGCCGGGGGAGACCGGCGGCCGCATCTTCATCGAGCCCTTCTACGGCTCCAAGCGGGTGAACTTCGGCCGTGCCGTCGTCCTGGGTTACAGCCGCACGGCCGGCACCATCCGCATCACTCTCGGCGTTCTCGGCGACTTCGTGAAACGCCGGCTGGGGCTCGACGCCGTCGGCGGACCATTGCGCATCGGTCAGGCGGCGGGCGCCATGCTCAGGTGGAGCTTTTCCCATCTGATGTTGTTCATCGCGTTCTTCTCCATCAACCTCTTCCTGCTGAACCTCATGCCGATCCCCGTGCTGGACGGAGGGCATGTGCTGTTCCTGCTGTTCGAGGTGGCGCGGGGCGGTCGTCCGGTCCCGGAACGGCTCCAGGCCATCGCGACCCAGATGGGGTTGATCCTGCTGCTGCTGTTCATGACCTTCGTCGTCGTGCTGGACGTCTGGAAGGTGACGGGGCACTAGGGTTATTTCTTGGTCTCCGGTGGCGGATCGGGCAGGGGAGCGGCGAGCCGGTCGGGACGAGGGGCCATGACCAGCGAGTCCTGTTCGGCCACCAGGATCCGCGCCAGGAGACGGCCGACGGCGCCGGCGCGCACCGGGTCGCCGGGCACGCCGGCAACGGTTTCGTCGAGGGAATTGTTGCCCCAGGCGGCGGCCAGCGAGTCCAGGAGCGCCGTGCCTGCGGTCCGGTCGACCAGGGCCACGGCCTTGGCCCGCTCCAGGCTCACGACGCGGTGCACGTAGAGCAGCTCGCCCGGGCCCAGGTCGTCGAGACCCACTTCCGGGACGGAGGACGAGTCGCAGCCGAGGCCGAAGGTGGTGCCCAGGAGCATCGCGACCGTGAGGACGGTGCGGGTGGTCGGGATGGGGCGACGCAGCGGATGACGCATGGTTGGCTCCGGCGGCCGTGGCCGCGGGTCCGGGGTTCGAGCACGGTGGCAACACCACTTCGATAGCACCGGAGCCCAAAGGGTTCCACAGTTTTTGTCGAACGGCCGGCGCCGCGCCGGAACCGAGGATCGCGATGAGGGCCTGGAGGCGGGGTGACAATGACGGTTCGGCGGTGCGGCGACGCGGTCGTCGGAGCGTGTCCTGGCTGCTCGTGTGGGCCCTCGGAACCTCAACTCTCGGAACCCTGGCCGTCCCCGCCCTCGCCGACGAGGAACTGGATTTCGGCCTCGAATCCCACCGCCTCCATCAGATCCTGATCACCGGCAACCGGACCTTCGCCGCCGACGAGTTGAAGTCCCTGCTCCACATCCAGGAACCCGACTGGAAGCGGCCTCTGGCCGTGCCCACCTACAAACCCCAATTGGTGGCGACCCAGCTGCGCATCCTGCGCTCCTACTACCGGAACCGCGGCTTCCATCAGGTGACCGTCGACCTGGATTCGGTCACCACGGTGACGGACCGGGGGGACGTGATCCACATCTCCATCGCGGAAGGCGAGCGCACCTTCATCGGCAGCGTCCGCTTCACGGGGGGTGGTCCCATCGGGGAGGACCGCCTGCGGGAGGTCCTGCGCCTCGTGGCGGGCGAGCCGGCGCCGGCAGACCTCAACGCCTTCGGTGGCGACATCTACGCCATGCGTGATCTCTACCGCGCCGCGACCTACCTCGACGCGACCGTGGTTCCGTCCATGACCCTGGTGCCGGACACGACCGGTGCCGGGCATCGGGCCGATGTGTTCTACACCATCCGCACCGGGCGACCCTATCGCGTGCGCCGGATCATCCTCGTAGGTAACGATCACACCCGCGACATGCTGCTGACCCGGGAATTGACGGTGGGCGCCGGTGAGCCCCTGCGCTGGGGTAAGGTAGAGGATTCGCGCCGCCAACTGCTGGCCACCTCGCTTTTCCGCGACGTGATCATCTCCCCGGCGGACGTGGACACCGCCGCCGGCGAAGCGGAC
>JAUUZX010000135.1 GCA_030592025.1 bacterium
CCGCCGGTGCAAAAGGCCTTGTCGCCGGCGCCGGTAAAGACCACCGCGACCACCGACCGGTCCGAACTGGCGGCCTGGAAGCCGGCGATCACACCCTTGACCATTTCGGTGGTGTAGGAGTTGTACTGGGCGGGGTTGTTCAGGGTGATCCAGGCGGTGAAGAGGCTGTCGACCACCTTGCCGTCCGGATCGGTCAACGGACGTTTTTCGTAGATGGTGCAGGGCGCCTCGGTACCCCAGTGTTCGGTCCCGAACAGTGCGTGGTTCTTGATCTCGTCGTCGCGTGGCAACCATTCCAGTGACATGAGGCGTCTCCTTAGGCTGGAGTAGTTTAATTAACGAAAAGCCGAAATCCCCGTGATCTCGGCGCCGACAATGAGGGTGTGCACATCATGGGTACCCTCGTAGGTGATGACCGATTCCAGGTTGGCCATGTGCCGCCCGGGCGAATATTCGTCAGTGATACCGGCGGCGCCCAGGATGTCCCGGGCCTTGCGAGCGCATTCGAGGGCCATGGCCACGTTGTTGCGCTTGGCCAGAGAGACGAAGGGCGTGGGATTGATACCGTCGTCCTTCAACCTTCCCATCTGGAAGCACAGGCCCTGGGCTTTGGTGATCTCGGTCAGCATTTGAACAAGTTTCTGCTGCACGAGTTGAAATGAAGCGATGGGTTTGCCGAACTGTTTGCGCTGCCCGGCGTAGCGCAGGGCGGTGTCGTAGCAATCGGCCGCGGCGCCCACCACACCCCAGGCGATGCCGTACCGGGCCTGGTTCAAGCAGTCCAGGGGCGCCCTCAACCCTTTGGCGTCGGGCAGGCGGCTGCTTTCGGGTAGGCGGACATGATCGAAGACCAGTTCACCGGTGTCGCTGGCCCGCAGGCTGTATTTTCCGTGGATGAGGTGGGTGGAAAAACCGTCCATGCCGCGTTCGACCAGAAACCCTGCCACGCCTTTTTCGGTGCGGGCCCAGACCACCGCTACGTCCGCCAGGGTGGCGTTGGTGATCCACATTTTCGAGCCGGTGAGGATCCAGTCATCTCCGTCGCGCACGGCACGGGTTTCCATCCCGCCCGGATCCGAGCCGTAGCCGGCTTCGGTAAGCCCGAAGCAGCCGATTTTCTTGCCCGCCGCCAGACCAGGCAGCCAGCGCTCTTTTTGCTCCTGGCTCCCGAAGTTGGCGATCGGCCACATGACCAGACTGCCCTGCACCGAGGCGAAACTGCGCAGGCCGCTGTCGCCCCGCTCGAGTTCCTCGCAGATGATGCCGTAGACCGTGGCGCTCAGGCCCGGGCAGCCCGGCCCGGTGACCGAGGCGCCGAGCAGGCCGAGGCCGCCCAGTTCGGGGACGAGTTCGGTGGGGAAGGTGCCGGCTGCGAAGTGCTCGCGCACCAGGGGCAGGAAGCGGTCCTCGACGAAGCGGCGCACGGTCCGGCGCACGCCGCGTTCCTCGTCACCGAGGTTGTCGTCCAGGTGGTAGAAGTCGACGCCGTGCCCGCCCGCCACGTCAGATCTGCTCGACGGAACGGACCTCGGGGATCCGCGCCTTCATGCGGGCCTCGATGCCGTTCTTCAGGGTCATGAGGCTCATGGGGCAGTTGCCGCAGGCGCCCTTGAGGCGCACGGTGACGACGCCGTCGACGAAGTCGATGTACTCGACGTCGCCTCCGTCGGCCTGCAGCATCGGGCGGATCTCTTCGAGCACGGCCAGGATCTGGTCCTTCATGATGGTCCTTCCGGTGACGTGGGCATTGTACTTCCCAAAACCGTTCTTCTCAAAAACCTAGACCAAGGCGGAACCCTGTCAACCTCCGAGTGGCTGACACAGGCGGCGGCTTTGGCGTTGTGCCCCGGCGAGGGCTGGCCTAGGATGTTGCCCACCCCGTCCACGACCCGAGACGACTCTCCGCGGAAGGACCCCTCGCCCATGCTCCCGACCCTGACCCGGCAACTCGAATTCATGCGGGAGCTCGTCCTGGAGGCCGGCGATTACCTGCTGGAGCACCTGGGGGCGGCCGGCGCGGTGGAGGCCAAAGGGGGCACCGAGTTCGTCACGGAGATGGACCGGGCCAGTGAGGCGACGCTGCTGCGTGGGCTGACGGAGCGCTTCCCCGACGACGCCGTGATGGCCGAGGAGTCGGGCGGTCGCGCGGGCACCAGCGGCCGCACCTGGCACATCGATCCCCTCGACGGCACCACCAACTACGCCCACGGCTACCCGTTCTTCAGCGTTTCGGTCGCCTGCGTCGACGATGACGGTCTCGTGCTGGGCGTCGTGCACGCGCCCTACCTGGACGAACTCTACCTGGCGATCCGGGGTGAGGGGGCCGTTCTGGAGCGGCCACGCCACGGCACCCGCGAGACCCTCGGCCCGCGCTCTCCCGTCGAACTGGACCAGGCCCTGCTGGGCACGGGCTTCCCCTACGTGCGCGACGACCTCGTCGACCACAACACGGCCCTCGTGACCGACTTCCTGAAGGCTCCCTGTCATGGGGTCCGACGGGCGGGCAGCGCGGCCATCGATCTGGCCCACGTCGCGGCGGGCAAGCTCGACGGCTACTGGGAGTACCGCCTGCGCACCTGGGACACGGCGGCCGGCACCCTGATCGCCCGGGAGGCCGGTGCGCTGGTGACCGGTGCCGACGGGAGCACGGCGCCTCTCTACACGGAGCACATCCTGGCGGCGGCGCCGGGGCTGCATGGGCAGATGCTGGCGGTCATCAAAGCGGCGACGGAGGGTTCGCCATGAGCGCGGGGCTGATGATCCTGACGACGACCTTCCCCGACCGCGACAGTGCCAACCGCGTGGTGGCCCTGCTGGTGGACGGTGGCCTGGCCGTGTGCGGGCAGGTGGGTGCGGAACTGGACTCGGTGTATCGGTGGCAGGGGGAGGTGCGGACGGACGCCGAGGTGGCCGTCACCCTGAAGGTCCTGCCCGCGCGCTACGAACTGTGCGCCGGCGAGCTCAAGCTGCAGCACCCCCACGAGGTGCCCCAGATCGTGGGCTGGTCCTGCGACCGGGTCGAAGCGGCCTACCTGGCCTGGGCCCGGGGTGGTGGTCGATGACGGTCCGGCGGCGAGGGCTCCTGCTTCTGGTGGTCGTGCTCGCCTCGGCGGGGACGGCCCTGGCCGCGGGCGAGGCGGCATCGGCGGAGGCCGCGAGCCATCACGGCTGGTTGTCCATCGTTCCGCCCCTGCTGGCCATCGGTCTGGCCCTGGCGGTACGGCAGGTCGTCGTGGCCCTTTTGGTGGGGCTGTGGTTCGGCGCGGCCATCATCACGGGCGACCCCTTCACGGGCTTCCTTCGCCTGGCCGACACCTACCTCGTGGAAGCCCTGGCCGACAAGTCCCACGCGGCCATCGTGCTGTTCTCGACGATCCTCGGCGGCATGGTCGGGGTGCTGTCCCGAAGCGGGGCCACCGAGGGCATCGTCCACTGGCTCAGCCGACGGGTCGGCGGACGCCGGGGCGGCATGGGCGCGACCGCGGCCATGGGTACGGTCATCTTCTTCGACGACTACGCCAACACCCTGCTCGTGGGCTCTACCATGCGTCCCCTGACCGATCGCCTGCGCATCTCCCGTGAGAAGCTCTCCTACCTCGTGGACAGCACCGCGGCGCCCGTGGCCACGGTGGCGGTCATCTCGACCTGGGTGGGTTTCGAGGTGGGCCTCATCCAGGACGCCATGGCCCGCCTGGGGGCGGACGCCACCGCCTACACCTTCTTCCTGCGCACGATCCCCTATGGCTACTACCCGCTGCTGACCCTCGTCTTCGTCTACGCCATTGCTCTCACCGGCCGGGATTTCGGGCCCATGCTCAAGGCCGAGCAGCGGGCCGTGACCAGGGGCGAGGTGCTGCGGCCCGGAGCCCAGCCGGCCAGCGACATGGGGGAGGTGGCCGAGGAGGAGACCACACGCGAGATGGCGCCGGCCCACCCGCTGCTGGCGGGTCTGCCCATCCTGGCGGTCATCCTGACGACGGCCCTCGGTCTTTTTTTCGGAGGCCGTCAAGCTGCTGTCGCCAAGGGGATAGCGGCGCCGACTCTCAGGGAGATCCTGAATCACGCCGACAGTTTCGCCGTCCTCACCTGGGCGGCTCTGGGCGGGGCGATCCTCGCGGTGCTGCTCGTGGTCGGCACGCGGCGCCTCAGCCTGCGCAGCGCGGTGGAGGGCTACCTCCAGGGAGCGCGCTCCATGGTCATCGCCGTGACGATCCTCGTGCTGGCCTGGTCCCTCAGCGCAGTGTGCGATGGTCTCGGAACGGCCGATTTCCTGGTGGAGGTGGCCCGCGCGGTGCTGTCGGCCCGCCTGTTGCCCGCGGTGGTGTTCGTGCTGGCGGCGGCGGTGAGCTTCGCCACGGGGACCAGTTGGGGCACCATGGCCATCCTCATGCCGCTGGTGTACCCCCTGGGCCTCGATCTCCCGGAAGCGGCGGGCCTGGCGCCGGACGTGGTGGCCCACATCCACCTGGCGTCGGTGAGCGCGGTGCTGGCCGGGGCGGTTTTCGGGGACCACTGCTCGCCCATCAGCGACACGACCATCCTCTCGTCCCTCGCCACGGGGGCCGACCACCTGGACCACGTCCAAACCCAGCTGCCCTATGCCATGGTGGTGGGCGGCGTGTCCGTGGTCCTGGGTTATCTGCCGGCGGGTTGGGGCGTGTCGCCCTGGATCTCCCTCGGGCTGGGCGCCCTTGTGCTGGGCCTGATCGTGGTGAGATTCGGGCGCCGCGCCGACGAGGCAGTAGCGTCATGAGGTGCCCCGCCGTGGTGCTGCTCACGGATTTCGGTTGGCGGGATCCCTGGGTGGCCGAGGTCAAGGGGGCCCTGCTGTCGTCCTGGGCACGCTGGCCCGGTGACGAACCGCAGCCGGTCATCCTCGACGCCGGGCACGACATCCCCCGGGGCGACGTGGCGGCGGGGGCCTGGTTCCTGGGCCGGATCCTGCCCCGTTTCCCGGAGCGCACGGTTGTCATGGCGGTCGTGGACCCGGGGGTCGGGACGTCCCGCCCGTGGGTGGCGGGGGCGGCAGGTGGTCGTTGGGTGGTCGGGCCGGGGAATGGTCTCCTGACGGATGTGGTCGAGGGCCCGCCGGTGGTGCTCGATCCGGTGCGGAGGCCGGTGTCGGCCACGTTCCACGGACGCGATATCTTCGCCCCGGCGGCGGCCGCCCTGGCCATGGGCGTGCCGCTGACGGATCTGGGTCGTGTTGGCGCCCGGGCCGACCTGGGCGCGGCGCCGTACACGCCAGCGGGTCCGGCGATCCGTTGGGTGGACCACTTCGGCAACGGAATCAGCGACCTGGCGGAGGGCACGCCCGTCGCCGACCGCCTGGCGGACGGCGCGCCCTTGGTCGTCGATGGTCGGACCATCGCCGGACCTTTCGCCACCTACGGAGCCGCGCCGGCGGATGCTCCGTTCTGGTACTGGGGCAGTGGCGGCACCGTGGAGATCGCCATCCCCATGGGGGACGCGGCCGGTGCTCTCGGTCTGCATCCAGGGCTGGTCCTGGACGTGGGCAAACCGTAGATTGACAGAGGATCAGTAGTTACCCACCCCACGGGAGTTCCCATGCGCACGACCGCCCGTCTCCGCCTCGCCACGGCCCTCGCGACGATCCTGATCGTCGCCGGCTGTTCCAGCGACAAGATCGTCTTCATCTACCCCGACGA
>JAUUZX010000001.1 GCA_030592025.1 bacterium
ACTTCCATCTCGAACCCGACGCTGACGAGCAGCGCCGGGTTGCATCTTTTCTTGAATTTCTGCAACTCGCCCACCGTGCCGACCACCTCGTGCTCCTCGGGGACATCTTCGATTTCTGGTTCGACTACCCCCACTTCCGACTCCGTGGTTACGAGGGTATCCTGTCGGGTCTGGACAAGGTCCGGGACGCCGGCACGGTCATCCACTTCGTCGGCGGCAATCATGACATCTGGGCGGCGGAGTACCTCCACGAGCGCTACGACTCTTCCCCCGATGGCGACGCCCGTGTCGTCCCCTTCGGTGACCAGCACATCTTCCTCTGCCACGGTGACGGCCTTCTCGGCAAGGACCGGGCGTACCGCGCCTTCCGCGCCATGGTCCGCCACCGCCTCGGCATCATCACGGCCAAATCCTTCCACCCGGAGCTTCTCTTCGCCTTCAGCACCTGGCTCAGCGGCCACAGCCGTTCGGCGACCAGGGACGAGGCCAAACAGATCGTGGGCAAGGCACAGACATGGCTGGGGAAACAGGAAAACGCTCCCTGGGACCTGATGGTCATGGGGCATGTGCATCACGCCTTCGAACTCTCCGCCGCGTCGCACCGCTTGGCATCCCTGGCCGGTTGGTTCGACACCCTTGGCTACGGCGTCCTGGACACCGGCCGTTTCCGCCTGCTGAATTTCGCGAAAACCACGGACCCCTTCGCTCCCTGACCTGCCCGCCCCGTGGACCCGGTTACCAGGTGAACCTCAGCGAAAACTTGTGCCCGTCGTCGAAACCCTCCGTCGTGAAGTCGGAGAAGGCGTAGTCGATCCCCATGCGCCCCACCACGAAACCGGCGCCGGCGGTGATCCCCTGGGACTCGTAATTGACCCGGGTGCCCGCGCGCAGGGCGAGCTCGGGTATCAACCGGAACTCGGCCCCCAGGTGGGCCTTCTCGGTGCCGTCCCGAGGCATCAGCATGTCGGCGGTGACGGTGATCTTGCCGTCGAGCATCGACGGCGGCGCCCACGCTGCTCCCAGCCGGATGGTCCGGGGCAGGTCGATGGGCTCGTCCTTGAGTTGGAGCTGACCGCCCAGATTGGTCACCGCCACGGCGAAGACCAGCCCGTCGATCATCGCGCGATGGGTGACGCCCAGATCGAAGGCCACGCCCGAGTCCGAGTAGATGTCGATCTTCTCGTACACCATCTTCACCGTGGCGCTCACCCCGAAGGAGTCGCCCAACGGATGGGCGTAGGACACCCCAAGCGCGATATCGTAGGGCTTGAACGTGCCTTGGGGCTCGGCCGCAGGGATATCGCTGTACCGCACGATCTCGTCGGAATAGAAGCCCGTGAACATGACGCCGATGACACCCTTGCCCATGCGATGGGCCACGGCCGCCGCTTCCTGATTGAACAGCCCCAGGTAGCGGTGGTGCTGCACGACCACGTCGGTCTCGAAATCACCGAACACGTTGTTGGCCGGATTCCACCACACGGCCGAAGCTCCCAGGCTACTGGCCACCCCGGCCTCACCCATGCCGGCCTCGCGGGCGCCGACGCCCAGACGGAGCGACAGCACGCCGGCCTCGCCGGGGCTGCCCGCCGCCAGGCAGGGGGCGGTCCAGGCCGCCGTCAGCAGCAGCGTGGCCGCCAGGATCGAGATGGTGATCGAACTCGTGCGCGTCATGTTGGTCCCTTCCTTGACGTCCGGACGTGGCACCTCATGCCCGTCCCTGATGGCTACCAATCTAATCCCTGGCCGCGGCGGCGTCCATGCTCCGCCATGGCCCTCAACGTTCGATGGCGAAACTCACGACGCTGTGGTCCTTGCTGCCGTCGGCATGACGGGCCACGAGACGGCACACGTACATGCCGCTGGAGGCGCGATCGACGGCCACCGATACCGCGAACGGCTCCTGGGCCGGCACCTGATGCCACGCCGAAGCCGTGACGAGTTCACCTTCGAGATTGTAGATCTCCGCCCGCACCTTGCCGGCCGAGCGCAACCTCGCCCGCACCTGGACCGTGCCGCCAACCACCGGGCTCGGCGAACAGATGTGACTGCCGGCGACGATCCCCGTCCCGGAGGCCGCCAATTCCGGTATGCGCCAGGCGTCTGCGGGCCAGGTGCCGTCGCGCCAGGCGGAGCCGCCCCACATGGGCCAGGACCCGTCCTCCACGACCACGTCCTCCCACAGGGCCACGATCGAGCGGGGTCGGGTCACCAATGCCCCGCCGGTATCATCCGTCCCGGTGATGCGATCGAACGTGCCGATCGCGACGAGATCGTCATGCTGCCCGCCGGTGAGACGGCCGACCGCCGGGGTCGCGGCCGTGCGCGCGGGGCCGGCCAGGGGCCAACCCGTCATCGCTTCGCCGCGGGGTCCCCGGGCGTGGAGCGCCCCATCCCGGCCGGGGAAAATCGTGTCCTCGAAGCCGCGGGTGGATTCCACGAGGCGACCCACCACGGGGCCCCCCGCCCAGACCGAGTCGGACCCGGCCACGCCACCGGCCGGACGACGCGGCCAACCGTCCCGCCAGTCGCCACCCAGACCGATACGGCCCAGCAACTCGGCGCCCACGAAGGCGCCACCTGCCGCCAGCGGTGAACGGATAGCCAGGTCCGGCGCCCACAGATGATGCTCGATCGGATCCAGATCACCATTCAGAACGAAGGTCTCGCCCGTGCCGTCACGGGCCGGCACACCGACCCAGCGTCGGCCGACGCCGCTCGCGTCGGGCTCGTAGCCCCAGACAGGCGGGAACGCCCCCGGCTCCAGCCGCAGGTCGTGGCGCCGGACAAAGACCGTCCCGGGGACACCCACGCTGGTCTTGGCGCAGGACAACAGGTAATGCTCTCCGGCCGCCGTGTCGCTGGCGGCGAGCCACAGGCGACCGAACGCCGCGGTGGGCGGCGCGGTCACGACGACATCCCCCAGGTCGTGGCCGGCGATGAGGTCGGCGTCCGCACCCCGGTAGAAACGGAGCCAGGTCGAGCCCGCCTCGCGCACCACCACCGCCGCCATGACGGCAACGGCGGGAGAACCGGCCTCGACATCGGTAGCCGTGGTCACGAGCACCGGCGGCAGATCACATGGTCCCAGATCGGTGTAGAGCCCCACGGCGCCCACTTCGGCGTCGCGGACCGGCTCTCCGTCCAGGTCGAAGGCGTAGAGGCCGTTCGGCCCCGTGAGAACGATCTCGGGGTCGTCGTCACCGTCGATGTTGCCCACGGCCGGGGGCAGGTTCCAGCGCACCGCTTCGCCCCCGCGCTCGCCCGTCGCGAACGGCGCGAAGGTGCCGGGGTTGCCGTCATGATCCAGGAACTCGGTCAGGTCGCCGTCCAGGGCGAAGACCTCGCCCTGATGGCCTGCCAACACGATTTCCTCATCCCCGACCCTGTCCAGGTTGACGATCAGGGCGTGGGAGCCACGCAGATCGACGCCGTCGTCGAAAACACGCTGGGCAGCCAGGACCGGACCGTCGGCGCTACCCTCCAGGAGCAGCTCGAAAGGTACCGACTCCGCGTAGGCGAAGCCCCAGAAGGTGTCACCTTCGGCGATGCCCATGATGTAGGCCCGGGAATCCGCCACGACGTCGCCGAACTCGCGGAAGAGGATGCCGGTGGGCAGGCCGGCGGCGGTATCCGTGGGGGGCAGGGTCGTCGGGCCGAAGGTGTCGGCGCCCTCCCCGCGAAACGCGTCGTCGTCCGCGCCGAGATAGAAGCGGGAAAAACCGGACGAGTCGAGGTCCTGGATACCGTCCGCCTCCTCCAGATCGACGGCCTTGTGCGCGGAATCGGCATTGAACAGGGCCCCATCGGCCTCGAAGACGTCGAGGATGACCCCCTCGTCCACGTGCCAGATGTACACGCCGCTGCCGCCACCGCCGAATCCGGTGGCGTTCTCGGTCATGAAGAAATCCCACTCGTTGCCGACAAGCCACTCGCGGGTGTCGGTCTCCGGATCGAACTTCCCACCGGGCTGGGGCCGCCCGTCAGGAGAATCGGCATCGAGGTAGTCACGCCGGAAGTTGCCGTTCAGGTCACCGCCGAAGGACCAGAAGTGGTCACCATCGGGATCCTGCAGACGGTACTCGAGCAGCCAGTACTCACCCGCCGTGATGTCGACCCGTGCGCAGGAGAGTGGCCCGCCGACCTGCGCCGCAGGCGTCAGGGCATGGGTTGCCCCGTCCAGGGGATCGGCACGGTAGGGTTCCACCCAACCCACGAGCATCTTGTTGAAGGCGCAGGGCTGGGGAGGGATCCACCCCCCGGCCACGAACAGGCCGTAGCCCATCAAGCCGAGGGTGCCGATGCCCTGGCTGTCGACATTGCCCGCCGGGGTGAAGTCCACCAGGGGCAGCATGCCCAGACGGAGCCCGACCTCGTAGGCATACACTCCCAGGCTGCCGTAGCGGATGCCGTCCTGGAACTCCGTCTCGGGCAGCACGAGAACCCGCGCCAGCCCCGTGCCGGAGGGCATGTCGTCCGTGGGCAGGTAGGGCGTCGCGAGGATCTCCTCGTCGAAGGCCGCGGCGAAATCGTCGGGGTCGAGGTAGGTGCTGTAGATATTTTCCGGACTGTTGACCAGGACATCGGTTTCCTCCCCCGCACCGGCATGGGCCAGGATCACCGTGTCGTACCGCGAAAAATCGATCTCGGCGTCGAGGCTGTCGACCACCTCGGCGGCCATGAGGATCTGCTGGTCGCCTTCGTCGGGATGGTTGCCGTACCAGGCCATGGGCCGCGGCAGGTTGACGACGCGCGGGTGCACGTCCCAATGAAAGACAAAGCTCCCCCCGCTCGCGGCCTCGTAGTAGTGGGCCACGTCCTGGAGCAGGTGGTCGAAGTAGACGGAATCGTGGGCCACGTAGTGGATTTCATCCTGCATGGGCGGCGGGAAATCGCCGTCCACCAGCCCGTGGCGCCCCAGGAGCAGGCTGTCGGCGAAGTCGCACATGAGCAGGATCGCATCGAGGGTCGCCGGGGACTTCTCCCCCGCCAGACGCCGGGAAATCGAATCGTCCCCACGATCCGGACGATCCGCAAACAGTCGCGCAGCAGCAGCCATGGGAACGGGTGCCGGGCGCGGCAGGGTCATCGGCGCCGCCCCCCCTCGACGGACCTCCGCCGGCGGACCGGGCGCGGCCAGAACCGCACCGACCGACGCGAGGACCAGCAGGGCGGCAACGAACAGGAGACGGCGCATGGGAGACCGGACCTTTCAACGTACGCGGGAATGGGCAGCCGGGGAATGCGGGCCACCGCCATTGCTGCGCATTATAGGGACGCCGCCGCGGAGGGTCAATCGCGCGGCGGTGTCCACAAAAGCAGGAGAGCCCGAACGTGGTACCTGTCACCCCTGATCGACATTCCCTCGCCGAGCTCTCCAATGATGTGCTGGTGTCCCCGCCCAGGCGGTGCGCGACCCTGTCCAGTATGGCTGCCAACCTCTTCGAGAATCCGGTCCCTCACCGCTCAGCGGGTGATGGGGGGAAGACCACCAGCACAAGCTGTGCAAATCCTGTTGGCGGATCACCTCCGCCGGCTACCGCCGTTGCTGCTGCTGCTGCTACGGGAGGAGCTCCCCCCGCCGCCGCTGCGTGAGCCGCCACTCGATCCCGTGGCCTTGTCGCTGCCCGAACTGCGGCTCGAGCCGCTGCTCACTTTTCCGCCACCGCTGCGCGATGAACTCGAGGAACCGCTCCCACGGCTGGACCCGCTTTTCTGGTCCGAGCTGCGGCTCTTGCCGGTGCTCGACTTCCCGCGGACCGTGGCCTTGCTGTTGTTGCGGGTGCCCTGGTTCGTGGTCCTGGTCTTCCCCCGGACAGCCTCGCTGCCGGAGCGACCGGATGAGCCGCCGGTCCTGGGCTGAACCCGGGTGCCACCACGATTCGTCGTGGCGCCTCCTGTGCGTTCGGAGGTGCCGGGGCGCACGCGCTGGGTGCGTTGTTGCCGGCTCGTGGTCCCGCCGTCGCGATCAAGGTTCCAGATGCGGGTGCCCTTGTTGCGCGGTTCGACCGTACGGATGCTGCCACCACTGGAACGGGTGGTGCTGCCGGAGGTCGGCGTCTGTCCGGGCGTCCGCACTCCCGTATCGGTGGTACGGATGGTACGACTGGTTCGTGACCCCTGGCCCGGCGTCACGACCTCGCGATTGCCGGCCGTCCGCTCGGCCCGGCGCGTGGCCGGAGCCTTGCTCGTGCTGCCCGCCGTGTGGCGCACACCGGGCAGGGCCCTCGTGCTCGCGGTCTGGGTGCCACCGCGGATACGCAGCCCACCACTGTCGCGAACCCGCAACCCGGTCTCGATGGCCGTGCGCTGGCGCCGGTTGGCCTTCTCGCCCACGTAGGTCCGTCCGGCCACGCCGGCCTTGCCGCTGGCCCGCCCGCTCTTCACCATGGGCGTCACCTGGGCGTATTCGCGGCCCTTGCGACGGATGCCGTTCTGCGGCTTGAGAGGCTTGTAGGTGTAGTGACCGGCTCCCCAGACGTCATAGCAGCCACCCCGGTAGTACGAACTGTACCGCCATGAGTAGATGGGGTAGTTCCAGCTGACGCCGTACAGGTACGGGGTCGACCACCAGGGGTCGTACCAGAAATTCACCCACGGCCGCCACGTCCAGGGGTCCACGTAGACGTAGACGGGGGACGTGTACACCGGGTAGTAGCCGTAGCGGTCCCACCAGGTGTTGCCCCAGTGGTGGTCCACGGTGATGTTCAGCTGGCACGTGTCGTTGTACGGGTGGTAGGCCACATCGTCCTCGAAGTGGCACTGGCTGCACAGGTAGCGCGGGTGCTCGACCTGTCGGTGCACGTAGTAGGCCACGTAGTTGGTGACGATGTAGTCCTCCGCATCCTCCAGACCCGTCAATGCGAAGTTCACCTCGTTCATGGCCAGGAAAGGATCGCCGGCGACCCTGAAGCCCACCCGGGTGGCTCCAGGCTCGTGGTGGAAATCCAGTTCCAGGTGACGCAGATCGAAGGGGTAGCGTGAGACGACCGCCTCGACGTAACCCTCGCCCTCGTCGGAGGAGACCCGCAGGCGCCTCGCGCCGTTGACGGGCAATTCGTATTCGTGGCCACCGAAGACGAATCCGTCATCCATGCGGCTGCGCGGCCAGAGGATAGTGACCTCACCATCGGTGTCGATGCGGTACACCACCGCATAGGCGTCCTCGTTGCTCTGGAAACCCACGGCCATTTCCTGGCCCTTGCGGTAGACCTCGTCCTCGTTGCGATCGACCCACACGGCCACGCGCAGATCGAGGGTCCCGTAATCGAATTTCGCCTTGGCGTCCTGGGCCATCGTCGACCCGGTCGTCAGCAGGCTCAGCAGGCTCAGCAGGCCCAGCAGGACCAACCATCGGCCCGTCTTGCCCGTCTTGGTCGTCGTCTTCATGACCGCCACCTTTCCGGTCCGCACCTACAGGTGCAGGACCACCGGCTCTGCCAATTCTTCCACCCGCTCGTGGACCTTGAGTTCAGGCAGGCCCTCTATCAACTGGTAGGCCCAGTGCATCTCGATGAAATCCGATCCCTCGCTCACGCCACGCCGGACGATGCCCATTTTCGCGTAGTGCACGTGGCCCGTGACGTGGTCCTCAAGCTCCAGCACGTAGATATGACCCAGCACCAGTTCGAGCACCCCCAGCTCGGAATAGCCAGCCAGGGGCGCGCTCGACACGCCCTCGAAGTAGAGGCTGCCGTCCCAGTAGGTGAAGATGCCGAAGTCCTGGATGCGGATATCGCTCGACATGGACTCCACGAACATGTGGCCCTGATCCTCGAAGACGCGGATGTCGGCCGTCGTGCCCAGCGCGTTGGGATCGACCACGCCGTCGTCCATCGCCGAGAAATCGAACCCGCTGCGGGCTGCATCGGCGGCGCTCGGGGCGCCCGCATCGAAGAGCCGCACCGGCAGGATACTCATGGGTAGGGGCGCGTCGGTCACGAGCTCGAAGCTCAGGTCGCTCGGCGCGCCGGCCGCGTTGACCGCGTCCACCGCGTACTCGTAGCGCTCGCCGTTGAGGGCGCCGTCGTCGACGAACCAGTGCAGCCCGGACGTATCATCGTAGTTCTCGTCCCAGGCGACCTCGCCCAGGTACTCGAACTCACGGTTCCCATCGTTCTCGTCGCCGTCCTGGAAGAACCGCCAGTAGATCCGGTACTTCACGACGTTCTCGTTGTAATTCCCGTCGTAGGGGAAGTAGGAGATGTCGTACCACTGGATGATGACCTCGTTGTCACCCGAGATGCTGTGCACCCCGGTGGGCACGACCGGAGGCGGCAATTGGATGCACGTCACGCAATCATCCTCGCTGCAGCCACCGACGAACGTCGCCAGCAGCAAAACCAGCAGAGTTCCTGCCAGAATTCCCAGGCGTCCCCTGCCGGTCCGTTGACTGTGCATAACCGGGTCCTTGCGCATTGTCCTGACCATCACCGACCTCCCTGGCGTCGAGTCGTTCACCTGGCCCCTTAACGCACGCTTCATGCCATGGCGCCCCCTTTCCGCCCTCCTTCATGGCGGCTCCCGGCCTGCCGGGGCTAATTAACCGTGTTACTCATTGTATTCCAGTCATTTGCGGCGACCATAACCACGACAACCCACCCCTCCGATAGCGGAATGGCGGGCAACAGAAGGCACCTTACAAGGCCTGGGACCGGGGGACATTCATGTGCGGGAATTGGGACAGATTCCCCTAAAGGGGACGAGGGGCGCAGTGGCGGTATACTGGAACCCAGGATACTTCAGGGCACAAAAAAAGAGCCCCGCCTTACGGCACCCGATCCTGAATCTCGCCAGTCCAGAATCGGTAGGGCTCTTTAGTAACGATGTTTTCGTGTCACGGGAGATCCGGAAGCCGGATTCTCTCTTGCCGAACCGGTCCGATTGAAAAGACCCCACCTCTTGTCAACCGGCCCGACGGCCCTTCTTGTTGAGAATCCCCTCAGGTGCCGGTAAGCAGTCGAGGCATGATTTCCGGATTCTCCCGATTCCACGAATCACTTTTTTCTCGTTGAAAGGATCCCTGCCACGGTACCCCTTCTGCCCCTGTACAGCAGGACTCGTACCAAGAACAGCCACGGATCACTGCATTTTAACATGTTGTTATTATGGAAGTTAAGCGATTCCCGAGACAGGGAGATCCCGACAGGACACCCTCAACTGTCAATTTGTTTTATATGCAAACACGAGAAATCCCAAGCCATTGTGTTTAAACAGCTTGGGGTGTTAATTTAATTCACGGCCAAAGTCGGGTTCTGGGGACATCGTTAACAGGGGGTTCAGCCCACCTCGATGCCGTAGTGCTTGATCTTCTTCAGCAGATTCGGGTAGGAAATCTGAAGCAACCGGGCGGCTGCCGATTTGTTCCCCCCACTCGAACGCATGGCCCGTTCGATCTCGCGGCACTCGATCACGGCGAGGGTCTCCCGCAGCGGCGGCACAACACCGTCCGCTCCGCCGGAAGCAGACGTCCCGCCAACCAACGCGTCGGGCAAATGCTCGGGCCTCAGCACATCGCAACCCTGGGCGAGCACGAGAGCCCGCTTGAGGGTTTTCTCCAACTCCCTGATGTTGCCCGGCCACGAATGGCTCACCAGGAGGTCGAGGAAACGGCGCTCCAGCACAGGCACAGCCATGTCGAAATCGCGGCTGAAGCGAGTGACGAAATGACGAGCCAGCACCTCGATGTCGTCGGCGCGGTCCCGCAGCGGTGGGATCACCAGCGGGAAATCGAGCAAGCGGTAGTAGAGATCCTCCAGGAACCCACCCTCCCCCGCCATCTTGTACAGATCCGCCTTGGACGCGCACACGATCCGGACATCCACCTCGAACTCGGTGTTGGAGCCGACCGGGCGCACGACCTTCGTGTCGAGGAAATGCAGGAGCTTGCCCTGCATGCTGAGGGGCATCTTCCCTATCTCGTCCAGGAACACCGTACCGCCCTCGGCCTCCGCCAGGAGCCCACGCTTGTCCGCGTTGGCGCCGGTGAAGGAGCCGCGCTTGTGCCCGAAGAGTTCGCTCTCGAGCAACGTCTCGGGGATAGCCGCGCAGTTGATGGACAGGAAACGCTGGTCGGCACGGCGACTGAGGGCGTGGAGCGAGTAGGCCAGCAGGCCCTTGCCCGTCCCCGTCTCCCCGTTGAGCAACACGGTCAAATCACTGGGGGCCACCTTGCGCACCAGCCCCAGCACCTCGAGCATGGCGGCGTTCTGGGTGATGATGTTCTCGAAGCTGTCGATCCGCCCGTTGGGCAGCGTGCTCGGTACGGCGGCAGTGCGCCCCCGGCCCTTCTCATAGAGGAAAAGGGCGAGGAAGCCCATGTAGGTCGTCAGGAAATCGAGGGAGGCGCGCTCGAAACCGGGGCCACTGCCGGCCTCGCGCCCCAGGAACAGCAGGCCGAAGCGGTCACCGTGCAGGGCGATGGGCATGAACACGCAACTGCCCGCCTGGGTGGCCAAGGCCGGCACGGTCCCCAGCAGATCATCGTTGCCGTCCAACCTCGAGAAGTAGGTCGTGCCCGATCGTCGGCCGGCCACGGTCTCGGCGGCGAACCAGCGCACGAGTTGCTCGGCCAGGTTCGCCGTGAGCCCCTGGCGCGCGGTGATGCGCAGGCCACTATCGGCGCCGGGCCCCGCAGCCATGGCGATGAACCCAAGATCGGCCCGCACCTTTTCCATGCTGGCGGCCAGCACCGACCCCAGGTTGCGGGGGACCGCGTCGTCGCCCTGGGCAAAGAGGCCAGGCAGTTCGGAAATGGCCTGGAGGTGGTTCTCGGCCTCATTGACACCGCCCAGGAGGCCACTCTCGATGCTGTCGCGCAGGGACACGACGCGTCGGTCCAGATCGGCGCTGCCGACACTTGCCGCGTGGCGCTCGAGTTCGAAGGCCGTCAACAGCGCGTCGTCGTGCTGGCCGAGACGCAACTGAACCTGGGCCAGTCGCTCCAGTATGTCGCACAGGACCTCGTCACTCACCTGGGAGGCGCCGTTCTCCTGGGCATCCATGAGGAAGCGCCGCATGAGCAGCAGGTCGGGCTCCTTGCCCGTGGCCATGCGGGCATCGGCGTGGGCCAGGATGGCGCGGCACCACAGATGGGTCAGGCCCTGGCGACCGAAGATGGCGATGGTCTCGCGGAAGTGGTGGTCGGCCTGGGTCAGGTCACGGCCCGCCAGGTAGGCCTCGGCCAGGGTCAGATGGCAGAAACCCAGCTCGTAATCCTCGTGGATCTCCTCGCACACCGCGATGGCGGCCTGGCTGGCGGCGATGGCCTCGTCCGTGCGGTCGGCGGCCAAGTGGGCCTCGCCCACGCGCCTCAGCAATTCACCC
Organism: bacterium; assembly: GCA_030592025.1. The sequence continues at coordinate 11,326 of JAUUZX010000001.1, forward strand.
TCGAGATCGTTGCCGACGGCGATGCGGCGGGCCTTCTCCAGCCCGAGATCGTAGCTGAAGTGCGCCTGGTCGATATCGCCGCGGGCGAGCATGATGTTGCCGAGGTACTCGTCGGCGATGGTGGCCTCACGCAGGAAGCGGTTGGCGTCGGCGAGGGCCTTGCCCGCGATGATGAGTTCCTCCGCGCGAGCCAAACGACCGTCGAGGGTCTCCAGACGCCCCGTCGCCAGACAGAGGCGGGCTTGGGAAATGCGGTCGCCCAGACTCACAGCCTGCCGCAGCCCCTTCTCCAGGAGCGGGCGGGCCTCGCCGAGGCGATTGGTCTTCTGCAGGATGATGCCCTGGTTCAGGTAGAACGCCGGCAGGAGATGGCTGGCGCCGATGCGCTGGGCCAGATCCACCGCCTTCTCCATGAGATGGGATGCCTTGTCCCAGCGGCAGCGGGTCTTGTGCAACAGGGCCAGATTGTTCAGGACGTTCGCCACACCCAGGTCATGCCCGATGCGACGGAAGGTTGCCAGGCCGTCGCTGTAGAACTCTTCAGCTTTCTCGAGCCGTCCAAGGCGCATATGGCAAATACCCATGCCCACCTGCAGGATGGCCACGTCGGTGTGTTCGTCGGTCAGAGCCAGCACGGAGAAGGCTCGCTTGGCGAGGCCCAGGGCGTCCTGCAGACGACCACGTTCGCGGAGGATGGTTGCCTGCCGGGTCTGGAAGATGGCGCGTTGGACGAGGGTCTCGTCGACTTCATCCTCGTCGGCCGTCGGGGGGAGGTGCCCGAGAACCTCGTGGGCCCGTTCCAGCAGGACCTCTGCCTGGTCCAGATTACCAATGAGAATGCAGGCGTCGCAGGCCTTGCGCAGAACCCGCAGCACAGGGGCCGACTCGCGGCCGGCGATGGTGGCGGGGTCCAGCAGCTGTTCGAAGTAGTCGAGGGCGGAGGAGTACGCCGAGGCCGAGAAATGCAGATCCCCCACGTCCTCCAGGCGCGACCAGTCCACCGCATGAGGCGGTCCGAACCGGCCGTGCTGCTCCGCACTGAATTCTCGGTGTCCTTCTGAGTGATCTCGCATCAACCGTGTCCCTCGGCGAGAAAGTGGAACGGTGGCGTTGTCGTCTTTACGTCAATCCCAACCAACACGTGGTCGCAGAGCCGTCGCCGGCCCTACGGCAGAATCCCGTATACCTCAAGAATGAGCTCGATCACCTGATCGATCCACGACGTGGAAATGCCGCCACTCGATTCGCTCGGCGGCTTGCCGTAACCATCGCCGGCACTACCGGGATCCCCTTCGCTATCGTCCTCACTCAGGAGGCCGATGTCCGGACCGTCACTGGCGTCTCCATCATCAGGTTCGACGTATTCAAGGCTATCGCTTGACAACCCCATGTCGGGCGCGAAAGGCGAAGCCCACGCTGCCCCTACCGTCAGAACCATTAGAACCAGCAAAGGGACGAAGATCGCTTTGATCTTTTTCATGCCCTTCTCCTCACGGCGGCCCCCCGGCTGCCAGCGTTGTGACCTGTTCACGTTCCGTCGCGTCAACGCGCGGTTCGTGGCCGAACAGGCCTCAGGATTTGACTACCCTTATATGTACGGTACCCGCGCCAGCGCGTCAATACCTTGGGTGTTCCATACCTTGGGTGTTCCATCATCCCTACTCCACATCGGGCTGGGTGCGCAACTGATACTTCGTGATCTTCTTGTAGAGGTTGCTGCGCTGCATGCCCAGGACTTCGGCTGTCCTGCTGACATTGTACCGGTTTTCCCGCAGTTTGTGCTGCAGAAAGGCTCCCTCGCTCCGGGACTTGAAGTCCTGGAAGTCGTCACAGGCGAAGAGGGACGCCTCCTCCGGGGCCGCGGAAGCCCCCGGCAGGAGGGGTAGATCCCCGGGACGGATCACCTCGTCCGAAGTCAGGATAAGTAAGCGCTCCACCAGGTTACGCAATTCACGCACGTTGCCGGGCCAGGCGTATTCCTGCAGCACGGCCAGGGCCTCCGGTGCAAAGCGCAGGGGCTTGACCTTGAGCCTGGCGGCCAAATCGGCCATGAACCAGTCCAGAAGCAGCGAGATGTCGCCCTCCCGTTCCCGCAGAGGGGGCAAATGCAACGACAGGACGTTCAAACGGAAGAACAGGTCCTGCCGAAATCCCGCATCGGGCGCGGCCAGGTCGCGGTTGGTGGCCGCCACGATGCGCACATCGACGGTGCGGACCTCGGTGCCGCCGACGCGCTGGAAGCGGCTCTCCTCCACGGCCTTCAAGACCTTCGCCTGGGCCTCCGGGGTCATGTCGCCGATCTCGTCGAGGAACAGGGTACCGCCGTCGGCCTGCTCGAACTTGCCGATACGCTGACGGTCGGCGCCGGTGAAACTGCCCCGCTCGTGGCCGAAGAGTTCGCTCTCCACCAGGTCCTTCGGGATGGCCGCGCAATTGACCTCGACGAGGGGGCGGCCCGCGCGGGCGCTGCCCCGGTGGATGGCGCTGACCACGAGTTCCTTGCCGGTGCCGTTCTCGCCGGTGATGAGCACGGTCGCGTCGCTGCGAGCCACCTTGTCGATGAACCCGCGCACCTCGCGGATGCCCTGGCTGTCGCCGACGATGGGCGACGTGTCCGTGGCCTGCTCCACCAGCACGGCCTTGTCTGCGAGGGCCTGCTGGTGCCGCAGGCAGTTGCCCAGGGTGACCAGGAGACGGGCCCGGTCCAGGGGCTTCTCCAGGAAATCGTAGGCGCCACCCCGCACGGCCTCGACCGCCGTCTCGATGTTGCCGTGGCCCGAGATGACGATGACCGGAGCCGTGACCCCCATGGTCTGGAAGCGTTGGAGCACCTCGAGGCCATCCATGCCGGCCATCTTCACGTCCAGGAGGATGGCGTCGGGCATGTTCTTCTCGACGGCGGCCAGGGCCTCGGCGCCGGAAGCAGCTTTGCGCACGGCGTAGCCGTCGTAGCCCAGGATCTGTTCAAGGGTATCGCGGATGGCGACTTCGTCGTCTACTATGAGGATCGACTTCACGGGCGGACCCCCGGTGCGGGTTGTCGGTTCGTGCCTGGCCAAATCGACCATGGCCGGACCGTCCATGGGTGTCAAGTCGGGAGACGGACATGCGTCCCCGGGAAGGTACGTGCGTTGGCTGAGATCAAACCCCTGCTGCGTTCCCTGGTTCCCGAGGCCGTTTCCGGTTTGGTGAAGGAGATGGGCCTGCCCCGTTACCGCGGTGACCAGTTGCGCGAATGGGTGTTCCGCCACGGGGCGCTGGCCTGGGATGAGATGACGAACCTGCCCGCGGCTTTGCGTGGAGACCTGGCGGCCTCCTGGGACCTGGCGGGCCTCGTCATCGACACCCGCGAAGTCTCGACCGACGGCACGCGCAAGTTCCTCTTCGCGCTGCGCGACGGGCACACCATTGAGAGCGTCATCATCCCCATGGCCGAGCACGCCACCTTCTGCCTGTCGACCCAGGTGGGCTGCGCCATGGCTTGCCGCTTCTGCGCCACGGCCCGGGGCGGGCTCGTGCGGAACCTCACGGCGGGCGAGATCGTCGAGCAGGTCCTTCACCTGCAGCGCGACCTGGCCACCGACCCCTTCGCGCACCACGGCGACCGGGGTTTCAACGTCGTCTTCATGGGCATGGGTGAACCGCTGGACAACTGGGACGAACTCGAAATGGCCCTGACGATCATGATGGACCCCCAGGGTTTCGACCTGTCCCGGCGGCGGATCCAGATCTCCACCAGCGGGCCCCGCGAGGGCCTCGAACGTCTCCTCGAAAGGGCGCCCGGCGTGGGGCTCACCCTCAGCCTGGGCGGGGTCGACGACGCCAGCAGGCGCCAACTCATGCCCGTGCCCGGCCGCACCTCCGTGGCCGAGGCCCTCGCCCTGGCCACACGCTACGCGGACGCTTCCGGTCGTCGCGCCACCCTGGCCTGGGTCCTCATCGAGGGTCAGACCGACGGCGTCGACCAGGCCCAGACCCTGGCCCGTCTCCTGGCCCGGCTCCCCTTCAAGGTGAACCTCATCCCCATGAACCGCCTCGACGACGGCGACCTGGACCGGCCCTCCCGCGCGCGGGTGCTCGCCTTCCAGCAGGTGCTGACGGACGCCGGTGTCGAGGCCTTCATCCGCGACAGCGGGGGGCGGGACATCGCGGCCGCCTGTGGCCAGTTGCGGCGACGCCGGGCATGAAAAACGGCTCCCCGCGGGGGGAGCCGTCATTTCCGTCGCCGTCGGCGGGAGGCGTTTTAGAGAACGTCGGCCAGGCTGGTCCGGTCGAGGGCGCCGGTCAGGG